>CAMYEJ010000111.1 GCA_947254665.1 uncultured Peptoniphilus sp. | reverse complement strand
CCTTTTCCTTTTTTAGATAGGTTTGGAATTTCTTTCCAATATACTTCTACATCGCAATTTTCTGTAAACATAAACTTAGTTAGTGGTACGATGTTGCCATTTGTTTCTAGTTCCATGTAGTCTGAGATTGAATCTAGTTTTATAGTTTCGTACTCAAATCCGTCTACTTCTTCAAATTTGTATCCTTTAAGCTGAGATATAAATTTTCTGCCTTCTTCTATGGTGTCAAAAAGTCCTAACTCTGTCTGTATTCCATTTTGATATAGTTCTAATATATACATACTTTCTCCTTATCTATTTAACTCTATTTCAAATTTAAAATTTGAATCGCCTTGGGCAGCTCTATACTTAATCTTGTAGTTTTTAAGAAGACTACTAACTATATAGAGTCCAAGTCCATTGCTATTCTTCTTACTAAGCTCAAAATTCACATCGAAGATTTTATCTATATCGAGATTACTTCTATTTTCATAAGTGTTTTCGATGTATAGATATCCTTTTTCTGATCCTATATTTATAGTACCATATTCGTCTGAATATTTAACTGCATTGGAAATTAAATTGGATAGGATTATTCTAAGGGCGGTCCTTCCGATATATATTTTTTCTTCGGAAATATTATTGTTTATACTAATGTGTTTTTGGTTCGCCATGAGTTCATACTTATTTAAAACTCCATCCAAGATTTCAGAAATCTTTAGTTCTTCTTCGTCGTCCTTTAAATTTTCTAGAGATGAAACGGTGAGTATTTGAGAAATATTTTGGGAAAGTTCATCTGTGATTTCTATACATTCATCGATATAATGGTCTCTGTCCTTGTATTTTCCGATTTTGTACTTCATGTTTTCAAGGATTATCTTAAGACTTGCGAGGGGAGTTTTGAGTTCGTGGGAGGATCCTTTTAAAAAGTCGTATTTTAATTTTTCAAGTTTTAAAATTTCTGAATTTTTTATTTCTACATCGTCGATGGATTTTAAAAGAGTGGAGTAGAGGCTATTTATTTGCTCCTTTAGTTGTCCAATTTCATCTTTTGAATCCGCGTTTAGTCTAACCTTGCGATTAAGCTCCATCATCTTATCTGTGACATTTTTTATCTCTTGAATATTATTTTTAATCATCCTCGCATAGATCAGTGAAACTATCGCTGAAAATAGAATTGAAGCTGAGAGGGAATAGGGAAGAAATTTAAAACTTAGGTTCTTCGCCTCTTTCTGCATATCTTTAGAAGATATGAACTGCAACTGTACCTTTTCTCCTGTGTCTAGGTGAATTTCTCTTTCTTCAAGTATAAGAGAGTTGTTTGAGCCTTCCAAATTTATATTTATATCGCCTATTGGCACTTCGTTTTCGTTTTCTGAAGACTTTACATAGGCTTTTATTTCGCTGCTTTCAGAATATAGTTTTAGAGCTTCTTCTATATTTTCTATCTTTCTACCTTCCATGCTGGATGAAATTTCGTTGGCTCTCGTGTAGATTTCTTCTTTTCTCGTTTCTAGATAGGTCTTTGGAAATATAAAGAACACAAGCAAGTGAGTTAGGATGGTTATAGTTCCTAGAACAGAAAAAATCTGTATGAACATCTTTGGAAATATCTTTATATTTTTCATATTCTCTCCAATTTATATCCCACATTTCGAATGGTTACTATGCAATCGAGTTTTAGTTTTTTTCTAAGCTCTTTTACATATACGTCTATGACTCTGTCAAATGGAATCTCTTCCGTTTCTTTCCAAACACTGTCTATGATTTGAGACCTTGTAAGCGCTCTTCCTTCGTTTTCCAGTAGACATTTTAGAATTTCAAGTTCCTTTGCGTTTACGTCTATACTTTCTCCGTCCACATTGGCGGTGTAGCTGGTGAAGTTTACCTCTGTATCTTTGTATTCAAAGAGCTCTACATCTCTATAGCTCTTCTTAATCAGCGAGTCGATTCTCGCTTTTAAAACCGGTAGTGAGAATGGCTTTTCCATGTATCCGTCTGCCAAGTTTGTAAAGGCATCTATTTTGTATTCTTCATCGTTAAATGCGGTGAGCATAAGCACTGGAAGACTACTAGTTTTCCTGATTTCTTTTAAGACTTCAAGTCCACTTAGAAAAGGTATTTGAATATCTAGAATGACTAGGTTTATAGATGAACCAAACTTTTGTAATGCTTCTTTTCCATCCTTTGCCTCTAGGACAGTATAGTTAAATTCGCTTAAAAATTCACAAATACCTTCTCTTATGGTTTGGTCGTCTTCAACTACTAATATTTTCATAATACCTCCTTTGTTTATAAATATTATACTAAAAAAAGATTAATTGTGCTGATTTTACTATGTAAATAAAATAAAAGAACCATAGTACAAACTATGATTCTTTTATGTTAACATCTCTTTTCTTTACTTAGTTTTTAAAACTATAATCTATTGCGTGTACAGGGCATGCATTCTTACACCTTGCACATCTTATACATTCTAAACTATTGCAATTTTCAACTGGATTTACATTCATTTGGCAAACTCTTGCACATTTGCCACAATTTATACATTTGTCCTTGTCCAGTCTATATCTAAACATAGAGATTGGATTGAAAATCGAATAGATTGCTCCTAGTGGGCAGATGTACTTGCAGAAAGGTCTATAAACTATTATTGAAAGTAGGATGGTACCAATGAGTATAGCGCCTTTCCAATAGTATAAAAATCCAATGGCAGACCTCATGGTTTTATTTAAAAGTACTAGAGGGATACCACCTTCTAACATGCCGACAGGGCATATGAGCTTACAGAAGTATGGTGAGCCTTGGCCAAGTACATCCACTAGGAATAGGGGTAGAATTATGACAAATACAATTAGTATGAAATATTTCAATCTTCTTAAATATTTATCGTATTTAAAAGTTTTAATCTTTTTAAATCCCGGAATTTTGTAGAGTAGATCTTGGATCAGTCCGAAAGGGCATAGCCACCCACAGACAAACCTACCCATGAGCGCTCCGATGAAGAATAGAAAACCAACTACATAGTAACTAAACTTATAATTTGAATTTCCTATTACCGCTTGGAGAGAACCTATGGGACAGGAGCCTTTGGCTCCCGGACATGAATAGCAATTCATCCCGGGAACGCAAAGCTGTTTTAGTTTTCCAGTATATATTTTTCCAGTTTTAAATCCCTCAAAGAATGAATTGGTGATAATAAACCAGAGAAATTGAAAACAATGTCTAAAATTATCTCTGATTTTATAGTTTTCTTTTTTGGATTTAAACTTTTTTTCTGTTTTAATATTATCCAATGCCGATACACTCCATACAAATTCTTATGGCTTTTTCAAGCACTACTTTAACCTCTCCATTTTGATATCCGTAGTAGGTCATAGCCACACTCGTTACAAGAACGAGAAGAGTAAAGTAGCGACTCTTAATTATCTTTTTCATTATATTTATTTTATTTATTTAAATTTGCAAGTTCTTTTTCTACGATTTCTTTCCAGTCATTGAAATTGTGGGAACCAGAATAAGTTTCTCCAACGATCTTTCCATTCTTATCTACAAAGAAAGTTTCTGGTAGAGCTTGGATGCCGTTAAGTCTTCCATTGAAGTTACTCTTATCAGGCATTAGGAATGGATAGTTTGCTTTGGTCTTTTCGTGGATTAATTTAGATTTTTCGATAGCATCTTTATTTTCTCCGTTATCATCGACAGTATCTGTTACGATTCCAACGATATTAACGCCTTTAGACTTCATTTCTTCTTGAAGTTTAACTAGATCAGGGATTTCTTTAACACAAGCAGTACACCAGGTTGCAAATACATTTACCATGGTTAGGTCGTATTTTTCGAAATCAGCCTTAGAAAATTCTTTGCCTTCGATATCCTTAGTTACGATATTACTTAGATCAGTCACACCTTCTCCGCCGAATGGAACTGTGTTTTCAAGATCAGTCTTTTCCGCTAGGACAAAACCATTTTCAGGTCTAGCTTTTTTATCAATAATATTTACTTCAGTCTTATCTAAATCTTCAGCAAATTTGCTAGCTTTATTTGTGCTTAGGTAGTATTCATATTCGCCGTCAGAAGAAGTTCCGATCATTTTATGGGTATCACACTTAGTAATTTTAGAAATTTCATCTTCAGAAGTTCCTTTCTTGAACATACCAAGAGTTCCTACTCTTTCAAGGCTGTTTTGCCATTCAACATAACCTTCGCCCATCTTATTTATTTCTGCATTCTTTTGTTCATCAGTAAGAGAACTAAAAGTTAACATGGCATACTTTAAATCTTGGTCAATAGGACTTTGATCATCTAGCATGGCAACATCCTTGTTCTTCATACCTTCTAAAATCTTGTCATTTAACTTGAACTTAAGACCTAGAAATTCGTAGGTGTATTCGTCCTTAGGTTGTAGACAGTAATCAGCAGGTTTAAAAGTTTCGTTGTTGTCTTTTTGATTAGCTTCAAAAGACATGCCAGATTCATTCGTTTTTATTTCCTTGTTATTTTTTGCATTGCCATCTTTCTTTTGACAACCAACTGTACTTAAACTTAAACAGATAGTAAGTACAAGAGATAATGTTTTAAGTAAATTCTTTTTCATATTTCCTCCTAAAATTTAAAAAGTAATCTGTCGGGACAAAATCTATTTCCCAAAAGCTTATAAATCAATTCTATAGATAAATTATGAAACGTTTATGA
>CAMYEJ010000110.1 GCA_947254665.1 uncultured Peptoniphilus sp. | reverse complement strand
ATTAGATAGAAATGAGCCAAATTACCAAGAAAAATTAAAAGAATTATCTGAAATTATTATAGATTTAAACCAAAAACTTAAAGGAGGAATGAAAAATGACTGATCATTTAGATTTTGAAGATGAAGATCAATCTATGTCTAAAGACTCCATAGTAGATTCTCTCATGAAGACAGGAAAGAAAAAGGGAAATCTTACCTATGAAGAAATAGTTGATGCTCTCGATGAAATTCCTATGGAAAGTGATGAAATTGATTCATTGTATAAAGAATTTGAAAAAAAAGGCATTGAACTATTGGATGAAGAGATAGGTGACGATGAAGATGATGACGATGATAAGATCGACTTGTCCAAAGAAGATTTATCCGTTCCAAAGGGAATAAGTGTAGACGATCCTGTGAGAATGTACTTAAAGGAAATCGGTAAAATTCCTCTACTAACAGCGGATGAAGAAGTTGACATCGCAAAGAGAATGGAAAAAGGAGACAGGGAAGCTGCAAGAGAACTTGCAGAAGCGAACCTAAGACTTGTAGTATCCATCGCAAAAAGATACGTAGGAAGAGGAATGAGTTTTCTAGACCTAATTCAAGAAGGTAACCTGGGACTTATGAAGGCGGTAGACAAATTCGACTACACAAAGGGATTTAAATTCTCAACCTATGCAACCTGGTGGATTAGACAAGCCATCACAAGAGCCATTGCAGACCAAGCAAGAACCATAAGAATTCCTGTTCACATGGTGGAAACCATAAACAAACTTGTGAGAATTCAAAGACAATTGGTGCAAGATCTAGGTAGAGATCCATCTCCAGAAGAAATTGCAGAAGAGATGAATATAGATGTGGAAAGAGTTCGTGAAATTCAAAAGATTGCACAAGAACCAGTATCTCTAGAAACACCAATCGGTGAAGAAGAAGACTCACATCTTGGAGATTTCATCCCTGACGAAGAAATCCAATCACCACAGGACGCTGCAACATTTACACTTCTAAGAGAACAACTTGGAGATGTCCTTGACACTCTAACAGATAGAGAAAAGAAAGTCTTGACCCTAAGATTTGGACTTGAAGACGGCAGAAACAGAACTCTAGAAGAAGTGGGCAAAGAATTCGATGTCACCAGAGAAAGAATAAGACAGATAGAAGCGAAAGCCCTTAGAAAACTTCGCCACCCAAGCAGAAGTAGAAAATTAAAGGATTATCTAGAATGATTTCGAAGAGATTAAATAAAATATCTAGCCATATAAAGGGAAAGAGAATGGCTGACATAGGCACAGATCACGGTCTTGTGCCTATTTTTCTAATTGAAAATAAAATCGTAGACTATGCCATAGCTGCAGATATTTCAAAACCATCACTTCAAAAGGCAATAGATTTAGCAAAAGAAAAAAATATAGAACTGGACGCAAGGCTCGGAGATGGGATGCAGGTTTTAAAGCCGGAAGATGGAATCGAAACAGTAGTAATAGCTGGCATGGGAGGAGTCTTGATAGGAGAGATACTTTCCGCATCAGAAATTTCTAAAAATGTTAGGCTCATCCTTCAACCGATGCAAGGTGCAAAGGAACTTAGAAAATATCTATTTGAAAATGGATACGAAATAGTAGACGAAGATGTAGTCTATGAAGATGACAGGTACTTTGAAATAATCGTAGCAGAATACGATGGAAAGATAAGAGAAGTTTCAAATGAGATGGAACTTAAAATCCCAATCCAGGCTCTTAGAAAAAATCAGGAAGAAGCATTTTTATATGTGGAGTATCTAAAAGGTGCAAATCTTTCCATAATGAAAGGACTAAAACAAGGTAAGAGAGCCCTAAAGAGATATATAGAGCTGAAAAAAGAAGTGAATTATTATGAAAAAATCTATGACAAGTACAGAAAAAATAGTTGAATATATAAGAAAGATCGCTCCGGAACAGTACCAGGAAGAATGGGACAACTCAGGATACCAAGTGAGAATAAAAAACGAAACTGATAAGGTCATCCTATGTATGGATGTAACGGATAAAGTTATAGATTACGCAGTAGAAACTGGAGCAAAATTAATTATCTCCCACCATCCGATGATTTTTACAGGCATAAAGAGGATAGACGAAGATAGCTACCTTGGAAAGAATATTATTAAACTCATAGAAAATAAAATTTCTGTCTACTCATCACACACTAGCCTTGATGTTTCCGATAAAGGTGTAAATGTGGCATTGGCAGAAGCTCTTGGACTTCCGATAGTAGAAAATTTTGCCATGACAGATAGTGCAACCATTGGCTACGTTCTTGAAAATAATATTGGAGATGAAATTTACGAAAGATTAAATGCTCTAGGCGCAATCTTCTACGGCAAAAAAGTTCCGGTAGAGAAACTTGCAATCGTAGGAGGTTCTGGTATGAGCTACTTCGACGAGGTAGTATCAAGAGGACTTAATATGTTTATAACTGGAGATGTGAAGCACCACGACGGACAGAGAGCCTACGAAGAGAATATTTCTCTGGTGGATCTTACCCATTACGGTTCAGAAAAATTTGTCTTAGATAAGTTAAAAGAGCTCTTGGAAGAAAAATTTACAATAGAAGTAGAAATAATTGACACAAATTTTAAGGTTAATATATAATATATAAATGAAAAAACTTTAAATATAAGACTGAGAGGTGCTTATGATAGAAATAAAAAATCTTACGAAGATCTTCAAACTGACGAAGAAGATGAAGAAAGAACTAAAGACTAAGGACAGCGAAAAAATCGCTGTAAATAATATTAATTTAAACATCAAAGAGGGAGAAATATTCGGGATTCTAGGAACGAACGGTGCCGGCAAGACCACAACCCTAAGAATCATCTCCACACTTCTTAAACCAACTTCTGGCACAGTGGAAGTAAATGGACAAGACACGGTAAAAGACGGAGAAAAGGTAAGAGAGAAGATTGGATTTTTAACATCAGAAATAAAACTTGATCCAAACTTCACACCGGATTATCTTTTTGATTTCTTCGGAGAACTTAGAAATGTTCCAAAACAAACAATAAAAGAAAGAAAAGAAAAACTATTTTCCTACTTTGGAATAGATGATTTTAAACACAAGAAAATCGAAGAACTTTCAACAGGTATGAAACAAAAAGCTGCCATTGCGGTAAGCCTTATGCACAATCCAGAAATAATAATCTTCGACGAACCAACATCAGGACTTGATATTATAACTGCAAAATCTGTGCTCGACTACATAAAAGAGCTTAAATCAGAAAATAAAACTATCATCATGTCCACCCACAACATGACGGAAGCGGAAAAAGTCTGCGACAGAATCGGAATGATAATCGATGGCAAGCTTGTGTTTGAAGGAACTATCGATGAAGCGGTAGAAAAGACTGGCACAAAAAATTTGGAAGAAGCATTTTTTAAATTCTATTCAAATGAAAAAGGAGAAGACTAATGGGAATGATGATAATACTTAAGAAAGAACTGAGAAGAGTCTTCGGCGATAAAAAAATGATTTTTGGGATGTTTATATTGCCACCGCTTATGATGGTAATTATATTTTCATTAATAGGTAAGACCATGAACAATATGATGGACGATATGAAGACCCACAAATCCCTCGTTTATTTTTCTAATTTAGATGAAAAGACAAAAGCAGATCTTGGAAGCATTGCCGAAACTATGACTATAGAAAATATAAAAGACGGGGAGATGGAAAATCTAAAAGAAAAGCTTAAAAATGGAGAGATAGATGCGATAGTAGAACTTCCATCTGATTTCAGACAAAAAATCGAAAACTATGATAGAGAAAATATCCCAAATATAAATATTTTCTACAACCCTTCAGAAGATAATTCTGATATGGCTTATAAAAAACTTGAGTCCGTATTCGATGAAAATATAAAGAAAAACATTATAAAAGAAAGAATAAAAGACGAAAAAATATTAGAAGTATTCACCATTAATAAGGATGTAGATGGACAGATTTTCAAAGAAGAAAAGATGTCTGGCAAGGCACTATCTATGATGCTTCCATATTTTATAGTTATCATGCTCTATAGTTCCATCATGGGTCTTTCAATCGATACATTTACAGGAGAAAAAGAGAGAGGCACCATGGCGAGCCTTCTTCTTGCACCGATAAAGAGAACGGACATAGTCCTTGGAAAATTAATCGGACTTACACTAATCTCCATGATATCTGCCATCGGCTATGTGGTTTCAATGTCCATAGTCATGCCAAAAGCTATGTCCTTTGGTCAAGACACTGCTGTGAAATTTACATTTGCTCAGTTTGGACAGATTGCGCTTATCATGCTTTCAATGGCATTTCTAATGGTGGCGATGATTTCTGTAATAGCAACCTATGCAAAGAATGCAAAGGAAGCGGGCACTTATATAGCTCCACTATATATTATTGTCATAGTTGCAGGAGTTTTGACCATGACATCAACGGGAGAAGCATCTCCACTGAAATTCTTGATTCCAATCTATGGAAGCTGCCTTGCAATAGGTCGTTCAATAGTTTCTGAATTAGATACTTTAAACCTCATCTATTCAGTTGGATCAAATGTATTAATTGGATTAATATTCTCATTCATCGTTGCTAAGATGTTTGGAAACGAAAAAATAATGTTTAATGCATAAAAAATAACCCATTCGCAGTGTGGTGACCCCATAAAGTTGGACCTAATACCAGGACTGGTAGTTTACTAGTT
>CAMYEJ010000109.1 GCA_947254665.1 uncultured Peptoniphilus sp. | reverse complement strand
GATAATAGATGGAATTAAGATCTCCAGAAACACTGTAAATATTGTAAACCAAAATATAATTTTGGCATTTGGAGTCAAGGTACTAGTACTTGGACTTGCAGGACTTGGTCACGCATCCATCTGGCTTGGAGTCTTTGCTGACGTTGGGGTAGCACTACTTGCAGTACTAAATGCCCTTAGAGCATTAAAACCAAAATTAAACTAAATAATAAAAAATTAAATAAAATTATCATTAAAAAATTTAGAAGAGCATCTGCCTAGGCAGGTGTTTTCTTTTGTGTAAAAAGATTACTATAAAAAACTGAAACTATAGTCAAATCATTGTTTTTAAAATAAAACTAAACAAAATCGGCAATTTACTATATAATGTTTAGTGAGGAGAATTTATGATAGTATTTGAAAATGTATTTAAAGAGTATCCGAATGGATCATTAGCCCTACAAAATATAAACTTGAACATACCTGAGGGAGATTTTGTATTCCTAGTTGGATCTTCCGGGGCAGGAAAATCCACCATGATTAAACTTCTAATCAGAGAACTTCAAGCTACTAGAGGGAAAATTTTAATAGATGGAAAAGATATAACTAAGCTTAGAAAATCTAAAATTCCTGAACTACGTAGAGGAATTTCCGTAGTTTTCCAAGACTTTAGACTTATTCCTAATAAGACAGTGTACGAAAATGTTGCTTACGCCTTGGAAATAAGAGGATATTCAAAGAAGGATATCAAAGAAAAAGTAACAAGAGCGGTTGAATTAGTTGGTCTTTCTGGCAAAGAACACTCAAAGCCAGACGAACTATCTGGTGGTGAATCTCAAAGAGTTTCAATAGCAAGAGCGATTGTAAACGAAGCACCAATCCTTGTTTGTGATGAACCGACAGGTAACTTAGACATAGAAACCGCCTTTGAAATTATGAGGACTCTTGAAAATATAAATAAACAAGGTACCACAGTAATAATGGCAACCCATGCTCAACAGATTGTAGACAGTATGAAAAAGCGTGTAATTACACTTAACGAAGGTAGAGTAATCTCAGATATAGAAAGTGGAGGTTACTATGAAGAAGTTTAGACAGTTTTTAAACGTACTAAAGGACGCATTCAAAGGAATGTGGAGAAACAAAGCCATGGCGATAGCATCAACCGTATCCATTGCGGCAATGTTAATCCTGTTTGGAATGGTATTTCTTTCAGTGTTAAATGTAAACTCATTGGTATATCAAACCACAGGCAAGATCGACAAGGTTATATTTTACTTAAAAGACGATATTAAAGAAGACCGAATAAATGAACTCATCTCAGAAATAGCTGAACATGACAATGTAAAGAATATTTCCTACGTTTCTAAAGAAGAAGCAAAGGAACAATATAGACAGTCTCTAGATAGCAAAGGATATGTACTTGACTCTCTAAAGAGAAATGTATTCCCAGCATCCCTAGTGGTAGTAATGGATTCATTAGAAGAATCTGAAACCATAATAGAGGATATAAAGGATGAAGATGGAATAGAATCCTACAATTTCCATGGAGATATCATAAACAAGATGCTAAGTGTGGAAAGGGGAATTAAGATCCTAGGTCTTGGAATAGTTTCCATCCTAGTATTTGTATCAGTGGTAATTATTAATAACACCATTAAAATTGCAGTATCCAATAGAAAGAGAGAAATTTCAATTATGAAGTACCTTGGAGCAACCAACTCTTATATCAGAGGACCATTCTTAATTGAAGGATGTCTATTTGGAGTCTTTGGAGCTTGCATATCTTACTTTGCAATCTACAAGGGATATGGAATAATATACGATAAGTTTATGATTGAACTGATGAAAATGGACCTATTTATACTAAATCCTAAATTTATAAACATAGACATATTTATAATGTTTTTGGCAATAGGAGTATGTGTAGGCTATCTAGGTTCACTTTTCTCAACTAAGAAATTCTTGGACGTGTAAAATGAAATTTAAAAGATTTGCAGTATTTTTTCTTTCTTTTAGCTTAGTTATAACTTCAGTTTTTGCAAGCACAAAAGAATTAAAGAAGAAGCGAGACAGTAAAATAGATCAAAAGACAAAAGTTGAACAGAAATTAAAAGAAACCAAGGACAAAGTTAATAAGACCAATGCAGAAGCTTCAAACGTTGAAAAAGAAATTGAAAAGCTAGATGCGGAAATTTCAAAATATGATAATTCAATCTTTGACTTAACTCAAAAGATGGATGTCTTAAATGTAGAAATCGCAAATAATGAAAAGAAGCTAAACGAAGCGAATAAAAACTTGGATGCTGTACAAGATGAATTTGGCGAAAGAATGAGAGCCTCCTATATGAACGGCAGAGTTGGATACTTAGAAGTTGTAATGAACTCTAAATCCATAGAAGATCTTCTAAACAATATAGAAATGGCTAAGAGAATCGCAGAATCAGACAAAAAGATGATTGACTATGTAGATTTTCAAATCACTCAAATTAAAGAAGCCAAAGAAAAACTTTTAGTTGCTCACCAAGAACTGGATAACAGCAAGAGAGCATTGGAAGTACAAAGGGGCAAACTTGCGATTGCTTCAGAAAGCAAGACTAGGTACATGAATTCATTATTAAAAGATGTTGAGAAGTACAAAAAAGAGTATGAAGCATCTGAAGCACTTTGGGCAAGCCTAGATAAAGAAATAGCAAACCTAAAGAAGGAAATTAAGTCTGCTGAAGCAAGAGAAAGTACATCTCAAAGGATGAACATCACAACCAGAGCGGGAGCATCACTTGGATGGCCTGTACCAGGTCACACTAGACTTTCTCGTGGATTTGGAATGATGAAGCATCCAATCCTTGGATATATGAAGATGCACACAGGTATCGATATACCAGCTCCAACTGGAACACCTGCCCTTTCTGCAGCTAAGGGAACAGTACTAATGGCTAGAACCCTTGGATCATATGGAAATGTAGTAATGGTAGATCATGGAAGTACAGTAACAGTATATGCCCATCTATCTGTAATAAAAGTTAGAAAGGGAGATAAGGTTGACAAGGGACAAGTGGTTGGACTAATAGGCTCCACAGGACTTTCAACAGGTTCTCACCTACATTTTGAAGTAAGAGTGAATGGAACTCCACAAAATCCACTTAACTTTGTATAGGAGAAAATATGAAAAAATTTCTAAAATTTATACTAGTAGTTCTACTAGTAATAGGAACCAATATAATAACCTTTGGATTTGTCACCAAGAACTTCCTCGGATCGGAAGATCAAGAAAAATTTTTGAAGCTAAAACTCGTGGAAAATAAAATAAAGAAGGACTTTCTCTATGAGGTAAAGGATGAAGATTTAAGTGATGGCGAACTCAAGGGAATGGTAGCAGCTCTAAAAGATCCATATTCAGAATACCTAACAGAAGAAGATCTAAAGGAGATGAACCAAGAAACCACAGGTTCCTTCTACGGGATAGGATTTACAGTATTTAAGAATGAAAACAATCAAATAGAAGTAGTAAGTCCAATTAAAGGTACACCAGCTGACAAAGCGGGAATAAAACCAAAGGATATCGTCGTAAAAGTAAATGGCAAACCATTTACAGGCGATGAAATGAAGGACGCAGTAAAGATAATAAAGGGAGAAAAGGGAAGCAAGGTTCACCTAACTATCTATAGACCATCCACAAAGAAGACCTTGGAGATGGATGTAGAAAGAGATGAAATCAAAATAGAAACCGTAATCTCTCACAAAATAGACAATCTAGGATACATTGGAATCATACAATTTAATGATCACACAGACGAAGAATTCAAGACCCACCTAGATAAATTAAAAAAAGAAAATGTAAAAGGACTAATCCTAGACCTGAGAGGAAATCCAGGAGGCACAGTGTCCTCAGTGGTTAAGGTAGCGGATATGCTCCTACCAGAAGGTACCATAGTCTCAGCAAAGGATAAAAACCACAAAATAGTATTCGAATACAAATCAGATAAAGATCAATACAACAAACCAATAGTAGTCCTTATAAATGAAGGATCAGCATCTGCATCAGAGATACTTTCTGGAGCGATAAAAGATTTCAAGAGAGGAAAACTTGTAGGAGTAAAGAGTTTTGGCAAGGGAATAGTGCAAACAGTATTTCCATTCCAAGATGGCACAGGAGTTAAACTTACCACATCAGAATACTTTACACCATCTGGAGAAAATATCCATAAAATAGGAATAAAACCAGATTATGAAGTAAAATTAAAAGAAAATGTAAAGGGAATCGGCTACGAATTCTTGAAGCAAGACACACAACTTCAAAAAGCCATAGAAGTTTTAAAGAAAGAAGTGTAGTATGAGACCTATTTTAGCATTTCTCCTAACAATTATAATCTCAAACGTTCTTGAGGCTGGACTAAATAGGGCGAAGAACAATAAAAAAAATTTAACTGGTAAAGATAAAGACAAAACTTCCATCGATAAAATAAAGAAGGATCAAGAAGAGAGAAAAAGCTCCTTCAAAGATATTCTAAAAGAAATAACTAAGGAGATTGAAGAAGAATCCAACAAACACGCAGAGATTAAGACGAACTATCAAAGGGAATCTTTCAATTCCTTGGGAGAAGCAATAGGACTTAAAAATAAAAAGAAAAAGAGTATTGCAAAGAAAGATACTGACTTAGAAGTAAAATCTAAGGATAATATGAAACCTGAAGATCTAAAACCACAGGACCTTACCAGTGGAG
>CAMYEJ010000108.1 GCA_947254665.1 uncultured Peptoniphilus sp. | reverse complement strand
CTATATACTCTTTGTAGCATATACAAAGATAAAGGATAAGAATGATGCATCGAAAAAATATATAGAAGCCATCTCCCAAGATTTTGACTCCATTACCAAAAAGGCTATATTCAACATGCCTTTTCCACTGGTAATTACGGATGAAAATGGAACTATACTTTGGTATAACTCCCTATATAGAAATCTTTTTGAAGAAGAGGTGATGGGAGAGGATATAAAAGATCTTATGCCTGAGATTTTTGTGGATTCAGAGAGTGAATTTGTAAACTTTGAAATGAAGTTTAAAGACACTGACTACATGATTTTTACAAATTCATCAGAAGTTAAATCCCAAGAAAACGACAGAAAAGCTATAAAGGTATTCTTTATGGTTGACAATTCTGCCAACGCAGAGCTTGAAAAGATCATCAAGGATACAAATCCGATGGTCCTAAAGGTTGAGATAGATAACTATGACGAAGTTATGGATGCTACTTTGCAAAACGAAAGACCTATTCTTCTTGCAGAGATTGACTCGATTATTAGAAACTACTTCGATGAACTAGACGGACTTATTGCAAAGGTAGATGATGAAACCTATGTGGTAGTAGTTTCCCACTTTGGCTTTACTCAAATTCTGGAAAGAAAGTTTGACCTTCTTGATGATCTTCGTGAACTCAAGAGAGGAAATACTATACCTGTTACACTTTCAATAGGAGTATCAAGTCCAGTTAGAAATTTAAAAGAAGCCTACAACGAAGCTGAAACCGCCCTAGATATTTCTCTAGGTCGTGGTGGAGACCAAGCTGTAGTAAAGGTGGATGATTCCTATGAGTTTTTCGGTGGTCGTTCAAAGGCAGTTGAAAAGAGAAACAAGGTAAAGGCGAGGGTAATAGGTATTGCTCTAAGACAGCTTATCGATGCGACAGATGATATATTTATAATGGGTCATGCCAATCCAGACATGGATGCAATCGGAGCAGCTATAGGGGTTCTTCGTGCAGTTACCAATAGAAATAAGAATGGATTCATAGTTTTATCGGAATCCAATCCAGCTATTGAAAATCTCTTAACTAGACTTAAAGAAGAAGCGCCAGAGCTTGCTAAACATATTATTAATCACGACACAGCTCTAGCTAAAATACATCGTCACTCATTGCTAATAATGGTGGATAATCATAGACCATCTATGACAGAACTACCAGAACTTACAGAGATGACGGACCAAATAGTAGTCATAGATCACCATAGAAGGTCTAAGGAATTTGTTGAAACGCCGGTTCTAACCTATATAGAACCATATTCATCTTCAACCTGTGAGCTAGTAACAGAAATCCTAGCCTATATGAGTGACAGCTTAAATCTATCACACTTCGAAGCGGATGCGATAATGAGTGGGATAGTAGTAGATACGAAAAACTTTACATTTCAAACAGGAGTTAGAACATTTGAAGCAGCCTCAATCTTAAAGAGAGCTGGAGCGGATATGTTCAGAGTGCAATCTCTATTTAAAAATGATCTTGACACATTGGTTTCAAAGGCAGAAGTTGTTCACGGAACAAGGATCATTCACAAGAATATCGCAATATCTAGACTTGATAGAGATACTGAAAATTCAGTTTTAATAGCTGCTCAAGCGGCGGACGAACTCCTAGGAATAAATGGAATCGAAGCAAGTTTTGTGCTCACTCACAAAAATGGAAAAGTCCACATATCAGGAAGATCCAGAGGAGATTTCTCTGTACAACTTGTACTTGAAAAAGTGGGCGGAGGTGGCCATCTAAACATGGCTGGAGCACAGATAGACACCAATGATATAGATGAAGCAGAAAGTATACTTGTAGATGCAGTTGAAAAATATTTAGATGAGGTGGAAAAATGAAGATAATTCTTTTAAAAGATGATAAAAATTTAGGAAAAGCTGGAACCCTTACAGATGCAAAAGACGGATATGCAAGGAACTTTTTATTACCAAAGAAGATAGCCATAGAAGCTACTGAAGAAAATCTAGCTATGTGGAAGGAAGAACAAAAAAGACTTAAGGCAGAAGAAATAAAAAATAGAGAAAATGCCAAGGAACTTAAGAAAAGACTTGAATCTGAAAAGCTAGTCCTAAAGGTAAAAGCTGGAGATAACGGAAGATTATTTGGAGCTATAACTTCTCAAAATATTGCAGATGAAATGAAGAAATCATTTGGCGAAAATATGGACAAGAGAAAGATAATTCTACCAGAAAATATAAAGACAGAAGGAATCCACACAGTAGAAGTAAAACTATTCCAAGAAATTTCAGCAAGTTTAAAAGTTGTAGTAGAAGGTATCAGGTGATAGTATGGATTTAAAAATCCCTCCCTACTCAGAAGAGGCGGAAGTTTCTGTAGTGGGCGCCATGCTTCTATCCAAAGAAGCGATAAATGTGGTGACAGAAAGTTTAGAAACCAAAGATTTTTATATTGAGCCTCATAGGATGATCTATGAGGCAATTCTTGCCTTAGATGCAAGAAATGAACCTAGCGACATGATTACAGTGTCAGAAGAGCTAAAGAGACAAGGCAACTTGGAAGCCGCTGGTGGAATAGAATACCTTGCAAATGTTACAAGCTCCGTTGCCGCAGTATCAAATACAAAATACTACTGTGATATTATCAAAGAAAAAAGTACCCTAAGAAAACTTATAGATGCGGCAGATACAATCCTTGCAATGGGATATTCAAAGGAAGCTACAGCTATACAAGTCATGGAAAGTGCAGAAGACTCCATATTTAAAATCAATGAAGCTTCAAATAAAAAAGGTCTAGTCCATTTAAAGGAAGTCCTTGTAGAATCTTTCAAAGAGATGGAAAAGAGGGCGAATAATCCAGATTCACTAACAGGAGTGACCACTGGATTTTTAGATCTAGACAGAAAGCTTTCTGGACTTCAAAGATCAGATTTAGTGCTTCTAGCAGCTAGACCATCCATGGGTAAAACTGCCCTAATGGTAAATATGGCGACCAACGCAGCAGAAAAGGGCAAAGCAAAAGTGGCGGTTTTTTCTCTTGAAATGAGTAAACACCAACTAACTCAGAGAATTATCTCATCCTACACCCATATAGATCTTACAAAAATCATAAGCGGTAAGTTAAATGATGACGAATGGACTAGAGTAATCTCAGCTATGCCGGTCATCTCTGCACTTGACATAGAAATAGACGATACTCCTGGTATAACTCCAGTTGAAATAAAGGCGAAGTGCAGAAGACTTAAGATGGAAAGAGGACTCGACCTAGTGGTAATCGACTACCTACAACTTATGGAAGTAGGCGGTAGCAATGAATCGAGACAACAGGAAATCTCCAAGATATCAAGAGCGCTAAAGGGACTTGCAAAAGATTTGGAAGTACCAATAGTTGCCCTTTCACAACTTTCTCGTGCGCCGGAAATGAGATCTGACCATAGACCTATCCTTTCTGACCTTAGAGAATCTGGAGCCATCGAGCAGGACGCAGACGTGGTAATGTTCCTATATAGGGATGAATATTACAACAAGGAGCAATCCGAAGAACCAAATGTTGGAGAAGTAATAATTTCTAAACATAGAAATGGACCGACAGGAACGGTTAAGCTTGTATTCAGAGGAGAATACACAAAGTTTTTTGACATGGAAAGAGGAAACTGATGGAATTTATTTACGCGATAATATTGGGAATAATCGAAGGCTTTACGGAATTTTTGCCCATAAGCTCAACGGGACACCTAGTCCTAGCAGGAGAATATATAAAACTTTCTCCAAAGGAATTTCAAAATGCCTTCAACGTAATCATACAGCTTGGAGCAATCCTCGCAGTGGTATGGGTTTACTTTAAAAATCTAAATCCACTGGATAAGGACAAACTTGTAGGTAAACATGGAGAAGCTGCAAGAAATTTTACATTTAAAGAAAGACTTAAACACTACGACGTGAAGACCATAAATCTTTGGGTGAGAATCATAATAGGATTTCTACCAGCGGCGGTGCTAGGATTTTTATTTGACGATCTAATAGATAAATACCTATTCAACAAAGTCACAGTAGCAATAGCCCTTGTATTTTATGGAATAGTAATACTACTAATAGAAGGAAAAGATAGAGACGGTAGCTACGAATCAATCTATCAAATCCCTGTGAAGACCCTAATCTTAATAGGACTCTTCCAATGCCTTGCCATGGTACCAGGCACATCTCGAAGTGCAGCGACGATAATCGGAGCAATCCTACTAGGATGTAGTAGAGTTGTGGCAGCAGAATTTTCATTCTATCTAGCAATACCTACAATGCTTGGAGCGACGGTACTTAAAATATTAAAACTTGGAAATGTTCTAAGCCTTAGCCAATGGCTTATAATCCTTTTAGGAGCAGTGGTAAGCTTCGTAGTGGCATTAATAGTAATAAAGAAATTCTTAGAATATGTAAAGAGACACGATTTCAAAGTATTCGGAGTTTATAGAATAGTTCTTGGAATCTTGGTACTAATTATGTATTTTATAAAAGGATAAAATGATGAGCCTTATGGCTCATTTTTTTATATAAAAACTTATTACCTTCTATCAAAAAAAGCTAAAGCTTGCATATATATATATATATATAGGTATAATAAATATAAGATAAATAAAGGAGGAAATTATGAATAGCGCACTCAATGAACAAGCGATAGAAAAGTATTTAGCAAATATTGGCAAATCTATTTCTCAGAATTTTTTATTTGCGTATGTGATGCCAAGTAATTTAGATATTGTATTATTTGGTAGCTTTTCTTTTG
>CAMYEJ010000107.1 GCA_947254665.1 uncultured Peptoniphilus sp. | reverse complement strand
TTGGCTTTTTTAAAATAATTTTATTTAATTATCCAGTATGAAAATGGTGAAAAATGATAGAAGTAAAAAATATAAGCTTCAAATATGAAGATGACAGTAAGTATGTGCTTAAAGATGTTTCTTTAAATATAAAAAGTGGGGAGTTTGTGTCAATTCTAGGACACAATGGATCTGGAAAATCTACCCTAGCAAAACTTATGAATGGATTATTTATTCCTACTGAAGGACAAATATTGGTAGATGGAATGGATACTAAAGAAGATGAAAATATATTCAACATTAGATCCAGAGCTGGGGTAGTTTTTCAAAATCCAGACAATCAAATAGTAGCTACAATAGTTGAAGAAGATGTAGCATTTGGACCAGAAAATTTGGGAATTGAGATGCCTGAGCTAAGAGAAAGAGTAGATAGTGCATTAAAATCTGTTGGAATGTATGAATACAGGAAGTCTGCACCACACCTTCTTTCTGGAGGACAGAAACAAAGGGTTGCAATAGCAGGAATTCTTGCAATGCATCCTAATTATATTATTCTTGACGAACCCACAGCTATGCTTGATCCAGGTGGAAGAGAAGAAGTAATGAATGCTCTACTTGAGCTAAATAGACAAGGGAAAACAATAATTTTAATTACTCATTTTATGGAAGAAGCAAAACTTTCTGACAGAATCTTCTTAGTCGAAGAAGGCGAAATAATTAAAGAAGGTACTCCATTAGAGATATTTAAAAATGTTGAGATGATGAAAGAGATTGGACTCGACGTTCCTCATGCTACAGAAGTATCTCATTTTTTAAAGATTAATGGAATTAATATTGAAGAAGTTTTAAATGTTGATGATTTGGTGGATGAAATATGGCAATTATTGAAATAGAAAATTTAAATCATATATATTCGGTAGGAACTCCTTATGAAAAAAAGGCTCTTTCAAACATTAATCTAAGCATAAATTCTGGAGATTTTATTGGATTAATCGGGCACACAGGTTCTGGAAAATCCACATTAGTTCAACATTTAAATGGACTTTTAAAACCTACTTCTGGTAAGATCATTGTCGATGGAGAAGAATTATTTGCGGAAAAAACAAATATGATTAAAATTCGTGAAAAAGTCGGATTAGTTTTCCAATATCCAGAATATCAACTATTTGAAGAAACAATTTATAAAGATATTGCCTTCGGTCCAAAAAACTTAGGCTTATCCAATGAAGAAATAGATGAAAGGGTCATGTATGCTGTAAAATGCGTAGGACTTGAAGAAAGAATGCTTAATAAAAGTCCTTTTGAAATATCAGGAGGACAGAAGAGAAGAGTTGCTATAGCAGGTGTGCTTGCTATGAAACCAAAAGTATTAGTTCTTGATGAACCTACTGCTGGTCTTGATCCTTATGGTAGAGATGAAATATTAAGTGAAATAAACGAGCTTCATAGAGAGGGGATTACAATAGTTCTAGTATCCCATTCAATGGAGGATATATCAAAGTTTGCTAACAGAGTTTTAGTAATGAATCATGGTAAGCTTACGTTTGATGATGAAACTTTAAAGATTTTTGAAAAAGCTGAGGATCTTAAGAAGATAGGATTAAGAATTCCAATGGTTCTAGAAATTATAGAGGAACTTGGGAAAAAAGGAATAAACATAGCTCCTACATTGAATATCGATGTTTTGAAAAAAGATTTATTAGCTAAACTTGGAGGTAGAAATGCTTAAAGATATAAACTTAGGACAATACTATCCAGGAAATTCAAAAATTCACAAATACGATCCGAGATTAAAGATTCTATCTGTAATGTTTTTTATAGTGCAATTATTCTTTGTTAAGAATCTTTACCTATTTATTCCGCAAATTGTTTTCTTAATCATAGTTACAATAGCTAGTGGCTTGAAGTTTAAAACTGTATTTAAAGGGTTAAGACCTCTTAGATGGATTATTTTAATTACATTTGTAATTAATTTACTTTTTGTAGGTGGAACAGTTTTATTTAGTTTTTTATTTATAACAGTGACAAAAGAATCCCTATTACTTGCTACAACTACATCTACAAGAATAGTACTCTTGGTTTGGGGCTCATCAATCCTTACCCTTACAACTTCTCCAATACAGCTAACTGATGGCATTGAAGCTCTTTTAAAACCTATGAAAGTCGTTGGACTTCCAGCCCACGAAATATCAATGATGATGACAATAGCACTTAGATTTATTCCAACCCTTATCGAGGAAACAGATAAGATAATGAAGGCCCAAAAGGCAAGAGGCGCGGACTTTGAATCTGGGAATGTTATAAATAGAGCTAAGAATTTAGTTCCACTCTTAGTACCATTATTTATATCATCATTTAGAAGGGCGGATGATTTAGCGACAGCTATGGAATCTAGATGCTATAACGGTGGTCAAGGTAGAACAAAATTAAATAAGGCGGTAATTAAACCATCTGATATTTTATTATTTATAATTTCACTTATATTTTATTCAGCGATTATTGTTGCAAGTATTTTAATGAGACAATTATGAACATAAGAATAAAGATAACTTATGATGGAACGAATTTCTACGGATTTCAAAAGCAGGATAGAGGTAGAACCATTGAAAAAGTGCTTACTAGAGCGGTGGAAAACACTGTTAAACATCCTGTGAAGCTTTTTTATTCAGGAAGAACTGATAGTGGAGTGCATGCTTTCGGCCAGTATGCAAATTTTTATACTGAATCTACGATTGATATTGGAAACTTGCCAAAGGTAATAAATTATCATTTACCACCAGATATTTCAGTAGTTGAAGCTAAATATGTAGATGAGGATTTCCATTCTCGTTACAATGCTAAAGGAAAGTTCTATCGATATATTATCTATAACTATAAATATAGAAATGCATTATTTGAAAATCGTGCATGGCAGTATCCACATAAGATTGACATAGAAATTTTAGAAAAATCTCTTTCGTATTTAGTTGGAGAACATGACTTCAAATCTTTCATGGGAAGATATGCCACGGTAAAAGATACTATTAGAATTATTAATAAGATAGAAGTGAGTAAGACCGGAGATGTTATAAATATAGATTTTTACGGTAAGAGCTTTTTAAAAAACATGGTGAGGATAATAGTTGGAACTGCTGTTCAAATATCTAGCAAAAATAAAAGTCCAGAATTAATGAAAGAAGCTCTTGTCAGAAAAGAAAGAATTTCTGCAGGGATGACAGCTCCACCATGTGGTCTTTATTTGATGGATGTGTATTTTAGAGGTAATAAATGAAAAAATATATAATGGCATTTGATGCTGGTACTACTAGCAGTAGAACAATAATATTTGATAAGAATGGAGAAATTGTTTCTTCTGCACAGAAGGAATTTACTCAATATTTCCCAAAGCCTGGTTATGTGGAACACGACGCCAACGAAATATGGTCAACTCAACTTGGTACTGCTATTGAAGCAATGTACAAGGCAGGAATCTCAGCAGATGAAATAGCTTCAATAGGGATAACAAACCAAAGGGAAACTACGGTTTTATGGAATAAAAAGACAGGAGAACCAATTTATAATGCTATTGTTTGGCAATGTAGAAGAACTTCTTCATATTGCGATGAACTTAAAGCAAATGGCTATGAAGACATGATAAAGGAAAAGACAGGTCTTATTATAGATGCATATTTTTCAGCTACAAAGATAAAATGGATACTAGATAATGTGGAAGGCGCTAGGAAACTCGCTGAAAATGGAGACCTAATGTTTGGAACCATAGATTCTTACTTAATTTATAGGCTCACCGATAAAAAAGTGCATGTTACCGATTACTCAAATGCATCTAGAACGATGATTTTCAATATAAATACATTAAAATGGGACGATGATATTTTAGAACTTTTAAACATTCCTAAGAATATTCTTCCAGAAGTTAAAAATTCTATGGAAATATATGGTTCTACCAACGAAAAAATATTTGGTCAAGAGATTCCGATTGCTGCAGCTATAGGGGATCAACAGTCTGCACTTTTTGGGCAACTTTGTATTTATGAGGCTGAAGCAAAGAATACTTATGGTACAGGTGCATTCTTGCTTATGAATACAGGAAATAAAATAGTAAGAAGTAAGAACGGACTTCTAAGTACTATCGCTTGGTCTATAGATGGTAAAGTTAGCTATGCCCTTGAAGGTTCAATATTTGTAGCAGGTTCATCAATCCAATGGTTAAGAGATAAACTTCGCCTGATAGACTCTTCTGAAGATTCAGAATATATGGCAGGAAAGGTTGAAGATACCCTAGATTGTTATGTAGTGCCAGCATTCACAGGATTAGGAGCTCCTTATTGGAACCAATATGCAAGAGGAACAGTTGTAGGCATAACTAGGGGTACAACTAAGTACCACTTGATAAGAGCAACCTTAGAATCGATTGCGTATTTATCCTATGATGTACTTCATGCGATGGAGGAAGATCTAGGTCATGGACTTAAATTATTAAAAGTTGACGGAGGAGCATCAAACAATAATTTCTTGATGCAATTCCAATCAGATATTCTAGGTTGTGAAGTAAAAAGACCGAAAGTAACTGAAACTACAGCGCTAGGAGCATGCTATCTAGCAGGCTTAGCAGTAGGCTTTTGGAAAGATATAGATGACCTTAAAAATAAAACAGAATCCAGCATTACATTTACTCCAAATATGGATTTGGATTTAAGAGAAAAGAAGATAAAGAGATGGCATAGAGCAGTTGAAACTTCTTTTGACTGGGGATTAGAATCAGAATAATTACAAAATAATAAAAGAGTGATTACAACTTAAAACATTTATTGAACTAAAAAACTCTTTAAACTATTATTACAGTAGGAGGT
>CAMYEJ010000106.1 GCA_947254665.1 uncultured Peptoniphilus sp. | reverse complement strand
GTTATCTTAGGACTGCTTATTAGAAATTATGTATTTAATATTGCATCGGTTAATGGTGCGAGTATGGAAAATACTCTTCACAATAAAGATCTTTTATTCTGCCTATCCTACAAAAAGTTTCAAGAGGTGGAAAGGGATTCAATCGTTGTTATAAAACCTCCAATCCCTGGAGAAAAAAGAAAATTTATAAAGAGAGTTATCGGTCTTCCTGGCGAGACTGTAACTATTAAAGACGGACAAGTTTACATAGATGGAGAGCTTCTTAACGAACCTTATGTAAAAGATTTTACTCCAGCCCATCTAAATGGAGACATAGATGATGAATTTGTGCTAGGTGATGGTGAGTATTTTGTAATGGGAGACAATCGTCTAAACTCAGAGGACTCGAGAGCTTTTGGTCCTATAACCAAGAAGAATATCTACTCATTTGCAGTTTATAGATTCTTCCCTTTCAAACAAGCCACATCTATTGTTTATAAAGATAAGGAGAATTAATGGACAGACAAAAAAATATTCGTAACTTTTCTATAATTGCCCATATTGACCACGGTAAAAGTACCCTCGCCGATAGGCTTATCGAAATGACGGGGATGCTTACCGAAAGAGAAATGGATTCACAAGTTCTAGATTCTATGGATCTTGAACGTGAACGTGGAATTACAATTAAATTAAAAGCCGTAAGACTCGTTTATAAAGCTAAGGATGGTCAGGAATATCTTTTAAACTTAATCGACACTCCTGGTCACGTGGACTTTAACTACGAAGTTTCTAGATCACTTCAAGCTTGTGAAGGCGCTCTTGTCGTAGTGGATGCGTCCCAAGGTGTTGAAGCTCAAACTCTTGCTAATGTGTATCTTGCCATTGACCAAGACTTAGAGCTTGTGCCAATTATTAATAAGATTGACCTACCTGCTGCAAGGCCAGAAGAAGTTAAACAAGAAATAGAAGATATTATCGGAATCGATGCTCATGATGCTCCTCTTATCTCTGCTAAGACTGGAGTGGGAATGGAAGCTGTTTTCGATAAAATAATTGACGCTGTTCCCCATCCAACTGGAGATGCAAAGGCTCCTTTAAAGGCTTTAATCTTTGACTCATATTACGATTCTTACAAGGGAGTTATCTGTTATATCAGAGTCTTCGACGGAGTTATTAAACCTGGAATGGAAATTCAAATGATGTCAAACGGTGCAACATTTGAAGTTGTAGAAGTCGGTGTGACTACTTCTGGACTTATGAGTCTAAGCGAACTTTCCGCAGGAGATGTTGGATACTTCACAGCATCTATAAAAGAAGTAAAGGAAGCTCGTGTTGGTGATACCGTTACAGAAAAATCTCGTCCAACTGAAAAAGCTCTCCCTGGTTACAAACAGGTGCAACCGATGGTATTCTGCGGAATCTATCCTGGTGAAGGTGAAGAATACACCGCAGTTAGAGAAGCTTTGGAAAAATTACAGGTAAACGACGCTGCTCTATCATTTGATGCAGAAACTTCTGTTGCTTTGGGATTCGGTTTTAGATGCGGATTCTTAGGTCTTCTTCACATGGAAATTATCCAAGAAAGACTGGAAAGAGAATTTGATTTAAATATTATTACGACAGCTCCTTCAGTTATCTACAAGGTACACACTGTGGATCACAAAGTATTTGAAATTCAAAATCCATCGAACCTACCAGATCCAACTGAAATAGAATTTATGGAAGAACCTATCGTTCGTGCAGAGATCATGACTCCTACGGATTACGTAGGCGCTGTTATGGAACTTTGCCAAAACAGACGCGGAATCTTTATAGATATGCAGTACTTGGAAGAAACTAGAACTCTAATTAGCTACGATCTTCCACTTAACGAAGTTATCTACGACTTCTTCGATGCGCTTAAATCCAAAACTCGTGGATACGCAAGCTACGACTACGAACTCACTGGATACAAACGCTCAGAACTTGTAAAGATGGATATACTTATAAATTCTGAACTTGTGGATGCCTTCTCAATGATCGTTCACAAGGACACTGCCTACGCAAGAGGAAGAAGAATCTGCGAAAAGCTTACTGATGTAATTCCAAGACATCAATTTGCAATTCCAATCCAAGCTGCCATCGGTGCGAAGATAATCGCTCGTGAAACCATAAGAGCTCTTAGAAAAGACGTACTTGCTAAGTGTTATGGTGGAGATATTTCAAGAAAGAGAAAACTTCTTGAAAAGCAAAAAGAAGGTAAGAAGAGAATGAGAGCCATCGGTTCTGTAGAAGTGCCACAAGAAGCATTCTTAACAGTGCTAAAATACGACGAAGAAAAATGACCTCAATCTACATTCACATTCCCTTCTGTATAAAAAAATGTAACTACTGCGACTTCACGTCCTACAGCTGCATTTCAGAGGAAAATATAGAAAAATATTTTAAATATTTAATTAAGGAAATGGGGATGAATCCTCCTAAAGATGAAATTAATTCCATATTTATAGGAGGTGGAACCCCATCTTTTGTTGACTCAAAATATATAGAAGATATTTTTAAAGTTTTGAAGAAGTATCCTTGGAAAGATGATATCGAAATAACCTTGGAGGCAAATCCTAATTCGATTACAAAAGAAAAATTAAAAGTTTACAATGACTTAGGTATCAATCGAATCTCCATGGGAGTGCAATCCTTCAACGAAGATATCTTAAACAAAATTGGCAGGGTTCACAAAAATTGTGACACCTTCTTAGCCGTCCACAATATAAGAGAAGCGGGAATTAAAAATCTAAACCTGGATCTTATGCTCGCCCTTCCAGATCAGAAGATGGAAGATGTGGAAGATTCTCTAAGAGAGATCGAAAAATTAAATCCAGAACATATATCCTACTACAGTCTTATCATCGAACCCGAGACCCCAATGGAAAAATTTTACGAAGAGGGAAGATACACTTTCCCCAATGATGAATTAGACAGAAAAATGTATCATCGAGTGGTTGAAGGGCTTTCGAATCTCGGCTACCATCAATATGAAATTTCAAACTTCGCTAAGAGTGGATACGAATCGGTGCATAATTTAAGATACTGGAAAATAGAAGAATATTTAGGCTATGGTCTCTCTGCATCGTCAAGCGTTGGCGAATACAGGTACACAAACACGGATAATTTTAAAGATTATTTTGAGATGATTGATTGCGGCAAACTTCCCCAAACATTTAAAGAAAGATTAAAAAATATTGACAGGCTCCACGAATACATGATCATGGGGCTAAGACTTAATGATGGCGTGGATATAGAAGATGCAGAAAATAGATTTGGAATAGACATTAAAAAATATTGCAAAGACGAAATCGAAAAAAATTTAAATTGCAAAACCATTCGTGTGGAAAATAATCGGATAATTTTAACCGATTATGGCAGAGATATTTCTAATCAGGTAGAGCTTGATTTCATGAAATAACTCTTGCAAACTCGTTGCCCACGTGGTAAAATACTAAGAGCGTAATAATTAATGGAGGTGAAATAAGTGGCAAATATTAAATCTGCAAAGAAGAGAATCGAAATTGGAAATAGAAATAAACTAAGAAACAAAGCTAGAAAAACAGAATTCAAAACAGTTATAAAGAAATTTGAAAAGACATTGGCTGAAGGAAACTTCGATGAAGCTAGAGAAATCTTAAAAGATGTAGATAAGAAACTTAAAAAAGCTTCCGTTAAAAATGTAATTCACAAAAACGAAGCTGCAAGAAAAATTTCTAGACTTACAAAGAGACTTAACAATGCAATCTAGCATTTTAATAGGAAGGTTTACCTTCCTTTTTTAATACCCTTTTACAGATAAGGATACATATGGACAGAGTTTTATCGAAAGAACAGCTTCTCGCTACAGAATTTAGAGACGGACCGGCAATGGTCCTCGCAGTTCCAGGAGCTGGTAAGACCACTATGCTCATGCATAGAACCAACAAATTAATAAATAGTGGTGTAGAGCCACAGAAAATTTTGACCATCACCTTTTCAAAGGCATCGAGCCTTGATATGAAGAGAAAATATTTTGAACTCTTCGGCAAAAATGATGCAGAATTCTCTACCATCCATGCCTTTTGTTATAGAATTTTAAACTATCACAAGAGACTTCGTGGAGTAAATTACAATCTTCTCGAAGGAAAGAGACCTGGAAAACAGGAGATTTTAAAAAATATTTATAGAAATATAAATAAAAAGAATCCCACCGATGAGATTTTGGAATCTCTCCTATCAGATATTTCCTACGTAAAGAATATGTGTATCTCTCCGGAGGAACTCGTTGATAATCGCGGATCTGAGATCAGCGGGTTTAAAGAAATCTTCCACAGCTATGAAAGCTACAAGGCTTCTAAAAATTTAATCGACTTCGACGATATGATTACGAAAGCATACGAAATTCTTTTAAAAGATAAATTTGTGCTACAAAAGGTGAGAAATACATTTAAGTACTATCAACTGGACGAAGCACAGGACACATCCTTTGCACAATTTAGAATTATGGAGCTTCTCGCCCATCCGAAGAACAATCTCTTCGTCGTTTTAGATGACGACCAAGCCATCTACGGATTTCGTGGAGCAAGCGTGGAAGAAGTTAAAAAGTTCGAGGAGAGAATCCATCCAACTATTTTCAAGATGCAGAGAAATTACCGTTCCCAAAGGCATATCATCGACTGTGCCAACACTTTTATCGAAGGAAACAGAGAGAGATTCGACAAGACTATTGAGTCGACCTTGGTGGAAAGAGAGCCGGTGTACCTGGTGAAACTTCCAACAAGAATCGATCAATTTAAATTTATAAAAAATAAACTGGACGACAAATCTTCAGCGGTTCTTTATAGAAATAACGCCCAAGTCCTAGGTATTGTGGAATATTTTGAAAGAAATAACATTTCATTTAATATTCGAGACACGAAGCTGAGGTTTTACAATAATTTTATATTTAGAGATAT
>CAMYEJ010000105.1 GCA_947254665.1 uncultured Peptoniphilus sp. | reverse complement strand
GTTTGTATATATCTCCAATCTCTTTATCTATATTTTCTTCCAGCTCTCTTGAGTAAGTCCTTCTGATATCAGAGTTTTCTTCTACTTCAAAAGGAAGTTTAATTTTGTTTTTGCCTATCTTTAAATCTTCATTTATGGTAAATCCTTTGAACTTACCATTCTTTAGATTAAATTCAATCCCATCTCCAGATTTTAGCTCTCTATCCAAGATCATGGTTCCATTTTTAAAACTTCCTACAACAACACCTCTGTTATCTGGCCTATCGTAGGACATAAGGCTTCTTCCAAAATCTTTAAATCCAAGTCCCTTGGTAAATTTTCTATTAAATAACTGTTCTACATTTTCTATATCCGATTTTTCAAGGGCATTATCCAGTTTTTTTCTATAAGCATGGACCACTTCATAGGCATACTCAGGTCTTTTCATTCGTCCTTCAATTTTAAAAGAGTTGACCCCAGCCTTTATAAGTTCATCGATGGTATCAAAACTCATTAAATCCCTCGGTGAAAGAAAATATTTTTTATCAGAAAATATAGTCTTATCTGAATTTAAAATTTCATAGGGTTTCCTACATGCTTGGGCACATGCTCCTCTGTTTCCGGATCTTCCTCCGATTAGAGAGCTCATGGTGCATTGCCCAGAATAGGAGATGCAAAGCGCTCCGTGAATGAAGTGTTCTATATCGACTCCAAGTTCAGAAACTTTTTTGATGGTTTCGGTTCCAACTTCACGAGCCATGACCACTCTTTCAAATCCAAGTTCTTTTACATACTTGGCTCCGTAGTAGTTGTTTATTGTCATTTGAGTAGATGCATGGACTTCTAAATCCTCGTACATTTTTGACAATATAAATCCTAAAGCAGGGTCTTGAACTATTACTCCATGGCACCCTGCTTTATTTAAAAAATCTATATATTCAAAAAATTCATCTAATTCGCCATCAGAAATTAAAATATTTGTAGTTACAAATATCTTAACTCCTCTCATCCTGGCAAGTTTTACAGCTTCTACTATATCTTCATCAGAAAAATTAACCGCAGAAGCCCTAGCAGAAAATCTTCTACCTCCAAGATAGATTGCATCACAACCTGCATTTATAGATGCGATAAGTGAATCCATCTTACCTGCAGGTGCCAATAACTCAATCTTCATTAGTTAAGTTCTCAATTCTTCTTGAAAGCTCGATTATTTGTTTTTGGTTTTCGTAAATGGTATCGTGTAGCTTCTTCTTGCTCTTTTCTTGATTTTCTAAATCTTCTTTTAGAAGTTTAATGTCTAATTTCTTTTGATTTATATCAGAAATCAAGTTTTTATTTTCTTCTTTAAGAGCATTTATTTCGTCTGCTAATTCTCTATTCTTCTTAAACTCAGCCCTATACTTTTCGGTAGCTTCATTGTTTGATTTCTTAGATTCTTCAAGCTCTTCAATGACTCCCATAAGTTTCTTTTCATCTTTTGAGATATTTTGAACTTCATTTAAAATCTTTTTATTCTTTTCAGCTCTGTCTAAAACATTTAACGAAGCTAGAAGAACTGCTTGCATCTGATTTAATCTGTAGTTGTTTCTCTTTACCTCTTTTATATTTTTATCTAATTCGTCAGCTAAAGATCTGATATATTTTTCATCCTCGTTCCCAACGACATAGAAATTCATATCATCAATAACTACTTTTATCTTTTTCATTTTCCGCTCCTAAGTTTACCATCAAATTGTTTTTCAATTTCTTCCACAACTTTTTCAGAGACTTTTTCTACTTCTTGGTCTGTTAATGTTCTGTCTTCTGCTCTAAAAGTTAAGCTAAATGCAATTGACTTCTTGTCATCATCTATTCCTTGTCCTGTGTAAACGTCGAATACTTTGAAATCTTCTAGAAGTTCACTTCCGTTTTCTCTAGCTACTTCTTCGAGTTGTCCTGCATCTATGTCCTTATTTATTACAAATGCGAAGTCTCTCTTCATTGCAGGGAATTTTGGAAGTGGTTTGTATACTCTATTGTCAGAAGCAAGTTCTACAATTTTATCGAAGTTAAGCTCTCCAACTAGGCATCTATTCTTGATTCCGAAGTTTTTAAGAACTATTGGATTTACTTCACCAAATGATCCTAAGTAGATTTCCCCTGCGTATAAATCACAGGCTCTACCTGGATGTAGGTATGGCACTTCTGTTCTTATAAATTTAAGGTCTTCGATTGATAGACTCCAAAGAACATTTACTATCATATCTTTTAAATCATAGAAGTCGCCATGGTTATAGCTTCCTATGCAAAGTTTCAAAACTTCTTTTGGTAAGCTTCCTTCTTGTTTTATAAATGTGTTTCCAAATTCAAAACCGCTGCATACTTCGTTTGATCTTGAATAGTTTTTGTAGAGAATTTCAAGCATGTTAGAGATTAATGTGGTTCTCATGACTGAGTATTCTTCTCCAAGTGGATTTAAGATCTTGATGAAGTCTAGTAAATCTGATCCTTCTTCCAAGTTTAACTTGTCAAATACAGATGGACTTATAAAGCTGTAAGACATAAATTCGCTATATCCATATGCTTTTAAGATTTCTTTTACATTGATTTCAAGATTTCTAAATCTAGGTCTATCTCCTTTTGTAAGTCCGCCGAAAAGTGGTTTTGGTTCTATATTTTCAAATCCATAAAGTCTTGCAACTTCTTCAAATAAGTCAGCTTCGATTTCAAGGTCTCCTCTGTATGGAGGTACTTTAGCAACTAGACCGCCTTCTACTGTCTTGGTTTCAATCATAAGTCTATTTAAAATATTTTCAATCTCTTCGATGGTAAATTCATGACCGATTAGAGAGTTTGCCTTTTCAAGTCTAAGTTTAATTTCTCTTTCTTTTGGTTCTTCTTTAAGTGTGTCGTAGTTTCCTCCGACAATCTTTGCAGCGCCGATTTCTTCTGCAAGTGCAGCTACTCTATCCACCGCAATCTTAGGAAGTGTTATATCTACACCTTTTTCAAATCTTGCAGATGCTTCTGTTCTAAGTCCAAGTCTCTTTGAAGTAAGTCTTATAGATCTCTTTTCGAAACTTGCTCCTTCAAGTAGAACTCTCTTGGTTTCCTTTGTAACTTCGGAATCGAATCCTCCCATTACTCCCGCTACTCCAAGAACTCTAGATTTATCTGTGATTACAATATCTTCAGCAGTTAGAGATCTTTCTTCTTCGTCAAGAGTCTTTATAATTTCGCCATCCTTTGCATCTCTAACGATGATATTTCCATCTAGTTTATCTAAATCATATGCATGAAGTGGTTGACCATATTCAAGCATTACGAAATTTGTAAGGTCTACAATATTGTTTACAGGTCTAACTCCTGCAAGCATCAAATAGTTCTTTATCCATTGTGGTGAATCTTCAATTTTTACATCGGTTAAAACCTTGGTGTAGAATCTGCTACATTTTTTAGTTTCAACTACGGTTTCGCCGATGAAATTTGTTATATTTTCAGTTTCATTTTTAAATTCAATCTTTGGCTCAATAAGTGGTAGATCAAATGTAGCAGCAGTCTCTCTACTCATTCCGATGATTGAAAGGCAGTCTGGTCTATTTGGAGTTATTTCAATATCTAGGACTTCATCATTTAAATCTAGAATATCTCTTACATCTGAACCAATCTTTGTATCAGAAGAGAAGATGTAGATTCCGTCCCTAGCTTCTTTTGGAATAACTGATTGAGCATATCCTAGTTCTTCAAGGGAGCAAAGCATACCGTTTGATTCTACACCTCTAAGCTCTCCCTTCTTGATATGAACATCATTTGCAAGAGTTGAGCCATCAAGAGCAACTGGCACTACTGCACCCTCAAAAACATTTGGAGCTCCAGTTACTATTTGTAGAGTTTCATTTCCTACATCGATTTTACAAACCACAAGTTTATCCGCATCTGGATGTTTTGTAATTTCAACGATCTTTCCTACTACCACCTTAGTAATATCTTCTGCAAAGTTATTTATAGATTCAACGTGGGATCCAGTAGATGAAAGTTTGTTTGCTATTTCTATCGGTTTTTTATTTATATTTACATAATCTTTTAGCCATTTAATTGGTAGTAACATAGTTCCTCCTAAAATTGTTTTAAAAATTTGATGTCGTTGTCAAACATCAGTCTGATATCTTTTATTCCGTACTTAACCATGGCAATTCTGTCGATTCCCATACCAAAGGCAAAACCTTGGTACTCTTCTGGATCAATTCCACAGTTTCTAAGCACGTTTGGATGAACCATACCACAACCTAGAAGTTCCATACTCCATCCAGTTCCGCCGCATACTTCGCAACCATCGCCGTGGCAGTTTGTACAAGTTACATCCACTTCAAGGCTAGGTTCTGTAAATGGAAAATAGTGCGGTCTAAATCTAGTCTTAATATCATCTCCAAATAATTCCTTTACGAATAGATTAAGGGTGTGAGTTAAGTTTGCGATGGAGATATTCTTGTCAACTATAAGTCCTTCCATTTGGTGAAACATCGGACTATGTGTTGCATCTACTTCATCTGGTCTAAAAACTCTACCGGTACACACCATTCTTATTGGTGCCCCATGTTCTTTCATGGCACGAATTTGTACAGGTGAGGTTTGAGTTCTAAGTAATTTTTCTGCATCTAGATAGAATGTATCTGACATATCTCTAGATGGATGATCTGCTGGAGAATTCAATAGGTCGAAGTTATTTTCTACTGTTTCTACTTCAGGACCGTCATAAACTGTAAAGCCCATTCTAATAAATAGTGATTCTAATTCTTCAAGAGTTTGAATAAGTGGATGAGAATGACCTACATCCCTTGTTTCTTTATTTAAAGTTATGTCGATTCTCTCTTCTACTAATCTTTTTTGTAATTCAAAGTTTTCTAAATCAGTCTTCTTATTTTCTAATTCACTTTCTATAGCTTCTCTAACTTCGTTGGCTATAGCACCCATAACAGGTCTTTCTTCTTTGGAAAGCTTGCCCATTTCTCTTAAAACTAGGGTAAGTTCTCCTTTTTTACCTAAGTATGTTACTCTAATTTTATCCAACTCTTTTAGATCATTCGATAAATTAATTTCTTCTAATGCTTGTTTTTTTATATTTCAAAGCTTATCTTTCATGACTTCCT
>CAMYEJ010000104.1 GCA_947254665.1 uncultured Peptoniphilus sp. | reverse complement strand
ATTATTTACAACAATACAAATTTAACTATGTCCATACAGGTATACCATCATTAACTAGCGATATGGTTAAAAATATAAAATTCCCATTGCCGAATATTTTGATACAAAATATTGTCGTAGAAATCCTTGATAAATTTCAATCTTTAGTTTCAAAAACTCAAGGTTTGTTGCCGCAAGAAATAGAACAGAGACAGAAACAATATGAATTTTACAGAGAAAAACTCTTGACATTTGATAAAAATATGGTAGAACGGAACGGAACGGAACGGAACGATTTTAGCTAATAGCTACTTTACTATAGTAAAAGAAGCTTGTAGTGTTGTTGAGATAAATCTTAAAAAATTAAGTAATGAAAAATTAAATGATATATGCGATGTAAGAGATGGAACTCATGATTCACCAAAAAAGCAGCCTTTTGGAAAGTATTTAATTACATCTAAAAACATCAAAGATGGAAAGGTAGATTATTTTAATTCTTATTTTATAAGTGAATATGATTATGAACAGATAAATAAAAGGAGTAAAGTTAATATTGGAGACATACTATTTACGATGATTGGAACTTTAGGTGAGATAGCCCATATTAGTGAAGAACCAGATTATGCTATAAAAAATGTAGGGTTGATTAAACCGAATAATAGTGTTTTATCCAGATATTTATTTCATTATTTAAAATCAGAATCTGTTTCAGATTATGTAGAAAAAAATAAGAGCAAAGGTAGTCAGGTTTTCCTATCCTTAGGCAAATTGAGAAATTTAGATATTCTAGTCCCACCACTTTATGTTCAGGAATATGTGGTTTCTATTCTTGATAAGTTTGACTCTTTAATTAATGATATTAACGAAGGATTACCTAAAGAAATTGAGCTAAGACAGAAACAATATGAATATTATAGAGAGAAACTTTTAGATTTTCCTAGATAGAAAGGAGTTATTATGCCCGATATAATTGCAAATTATAATACGTCTACTATTGCAGAGATGCCTAACGGGATTATCCTTGCAAATTACAAAAAAGATTTGAACGTTAGAGATCCTGGTTATCAGAGCGAAGCGGATCTCGAAAGGAAACTTATTGAAAACTTAGTTTCCCAAGGCTATGAGCATGTGAAGTTTAAATCCAAAGAGGAAATGTATAGAAATGTAAAGGTTCAGATTGAGAGATTAAATGGTGTTAGTTTTTCTGATTCTGAATGGAATAGATTTCTAGCTGAATATTTGGACGCTCCAAACGATGGAATGATTGAAAAGACGAGGAAGATTCAGGAGAACTACATCTACGACTTCACTTTTGACGATGGAACTCTTAAAAATATAAAGATAATTGACAAGAAAAATATTTACAACAACTATCTTCAAGTTCTAAATCAATTTGCTCAAAAGGGAACTCACAGCAATCGCTATGATGTTACTATCCTTGTAAATGGTCTTCCTCTTGTGCATATTGAACTTAAGAAAAGAAGTGGAAGTCTACATGAAGCTTATGACCAAATTCATAGATATGTAAAGGAAAGTTTCAATAGTGATGGTTCTCTATACAAGTATGTACAGGTTTTTGTAATTTCTAATGGAACTTATACAAAATATTTTGCAAATACAACTGCAAAGAATAAAGATAATTATGAGTTCACTTGTGATTGGGCGGATGCAAAGAACAAAGTCATTTGTGATTTAGAGGACTTCACGAAAACTTTTTTTGAAAAGCGTGTTCTTTTAGAAGTGCTTACTAAGTACTGTGTCTTCGATGTTAGCGATACTCTTCTTATCATGAGACCTTATCAAATCGCTGCAACTGAAAGAATCCTCTGGAAGATAAAATCTAGCTACGAAGCGAAGAAGTTCGGTAGAGCGGAGGCTGGTGGATTTATCTGGCACACCACTGGTTCTGGTAAGACTCTTACTTCTTTTAAGGCTGCTAGGCTTGCTACTAATTTGGATTTCATCGACAAGGTATTTTTCGTAGTGGATAGAAAAGATTTGGACTACCAAACTATGAAAGAGTATCAGAGATTCCAACCGGACAGTGTCAATGGTAGCAAGGATACCAAGGAACTTAAACGATCTATCGAAAAATCGGACAATAGAATAGTTGTAACTACCATTCAAAAGCTAAATGAGTTTGTTAAGAGGTATCCGAGTCATGAAATATATGATAAACAATGTGTGCTTATTTATGATGAGTGCCATCGTTCACAATTCGGGGATGCTCAGAAAAATATAAGGAGATCTTTTAAAAGATACTACCAATTTGGGTTCACTGGTACTCCAATTTTTGCAGAAAATTCTCTAAATGGAGAGACTACTGCTGGTATATTTGGAGCTCAACTCCATTCTTATGTAATTACTGATGCTATTAGGGATGGCAAGGTTTTGAAATTCAAAGTGGATTACAACAATATCACTCCTAAGTTCAAATCTGCTGAGATGGAAGAGGATGAGCGCGAGTTGAAGAAGCTTGAAAACAAAATGCTTCTTCATCCAGAGAGAATCACAGAAATCACCAAGTATATTTTAAGAGTTTTCGACACGAAGACTCATAGAAATGATTATTACGATTTAAAACATAGAAGAATAAATGGTTTTAATGCCATGTTTGCGGTACAGAGTATAGATGCTGCGAAACTATACTATGAAGAGTTTGCAAGACAACAGGAATCTCTTCCTGAGGATAAAAGGCTAAAGATTGGTACTATTTTTAGTTTTGCTCCAAATGAAGAGCAATCTGCCATTGGAGAAATAACAGAGGAAAACTTCAATCCTTCTGCAATGGAACTTACGGGAAAGGAATTTTTGGATAAGGTCATAGAAGATTTCAACGGTTATTTCAAGACTAATTATTCTACCGAAGGAAACGACTTCCAAAACTATTACAAGGATCTTTCTTTAAAGGTTAAGAATAGGGAAATAGATTTAGTAATCGTAGTGGGGATGTTTTTAACTGGATTTGACGCACCGACTTTAAATACTTTGTTCGTAGACAAGAATCTAAGATATCATGGTCTTATTCAAGCTTTTTCAAGGACAAATAGAATTTTAAACAAGGTTAAGTCATTTGGAAATATAGTTTGTTTTAGAGATTTGGAAAAGGCGACCCAAGATGCGATTAAGACTTTCGGCGATGAAAATAGTGTGAATATCATCTTGGAAAAGAGTTATGACGATTACATGCATGGCTTCACTGATGAAGAAACTGGTAAAATCACCAGAGGTTATGTAGATATTTGCGAAGAAATCGTGTCGAAATTTCCTGATCCTACTGAAATAGTCCTTGATGCAGATAAAAAAGAATTTGCCCAACTATTTGGGGAGCTTTTAAAATCTGAAAATATTTTGAAAAACTTCGATGAGTTTGAAAATTTTGACAAAATTATTTCCGATAGACTTATGCAGGACATGAGAAGTGTCTACGTAGATATTAGAGAAAGTTCTTGGAAACCAACTCCGCCTGATGGTGGTACTGGCATAGATTTCTCAGATGTGGAATTTCAAATAGATCTTCTTAAGACTGACGAAATAAATTTGGACTATATTCTGGCACTAATTCTTGAAAAATCTAAGGAAAATAACGATGTAGAAAGTCTAAAGGCGGAAGTAAGAAGAGTTATAAGATCCAGTCTTGGTACCAGGGCAAAAGAAGGTCTTGTTATGGATTTTATAAATCATACTAGACTATCTGAACTTAAAAATAAAGATGATATCTTGGAATCTTTCTATGCATTTGCAAGAAAAGAAAAGGAAAAAAATATCGAAAGAATTGTAGAAGAAGAAAAGTTAAAGAGTGGCTCTAACCGTTTCATCGAAAAAGCTATAAGTAAAGGATACGTTGAGTACGCAGGAGATGAACTGGACGGACTAATTCCTCCAACTTCTCGTAGACAAGGAGCAAGAGAGAAGAAGAAAGAATCTGTCCTCGACAAGATTAGAAAAATAGTAGAAATATTCGTTGGTATTTAAAACTTTTATCTTAGAGGAAAGCTCTACTAATTAGGACAAAAAGACTTATAGTGAAATCAATAACTAGAATGCCAGACAAACCCTGGGAAAGAAAATCAACGGGCGTTGGTTATACAAGTAATCCTTATGTAAGTGCGTTAAATCTAGTTTATTGTAAACGGAAAAACGCTGTGATATTATGTTAGTGTAACAAATTTTATTATATGAGGAGAGAAATTGCTGGTATGAAAAATATCGAAAACACTTGTAAAATCGCATTAGTACAAGCAGAACCAGTTATGTTTAATAAAAGTGCATCCCTTGAAAAGGCGCTTAAATATATTGATGAAGCTGCCAGACAAAATTCAGATTTGATTGTTTTTCCAGAACTATTTATTCCGGGATATCCTGTTGGGATGAATTTTGGATTTAGTGTTGGGAAACGAAATGAGGATGGCAGAAAGGACTGGAAGAGATACTACGATGAATCCGTTGTAGTTGGAGATACTGAGTTTTTACAACTTTCAGAGTCAGCGAAAAAATCAGGAGCTTATATCAGCATTGGGTTTTCTGAGAGAGATGCTGTAAGCGGAACACTTTACAATAGCAATGTTATTTTTGAACCAGATGGATCATATAAAGTGCACAGAAAATTAAAACCAACAGGCTCTGAACGCGTTGTGTGGGGCGATGCAAACAAGGATTATTTCCCTATTACTGAAACTCCATGGGGACCAATTGGTAGCATGATCTGTTGGGAAAGCTATATGCCACTTGCTCGTGTGGCACTTTATCAAAAGGGAATTACCATTTATATTTCACCAAATACAAATGACAATCCTGAATGGCAAGCTACCATTCAACATATTGCAATCGAGGGGAAATGTTTCTTTGTAAATGCAGATATGATTATCAGACGCAGTTCATATCCTTTTGATTTATGTGAGTACGATACAGTAAATAAACTTCCAGAATTTGTATGTAGAGGAGGAAGCTGTATAATTGACCCTTATGGACATTATTTGACAGAGCCTGTTTGGGATGAAGAAAAAATAATTTATGCAGACCTTGATATGAACTTAGCTGCAGCTTGCAAAATGGAGCATGATGCTATCGGACACTATGCCCGTCCCGATGTACTTGAACTTAAAGTAAACGATAAATAAGATAAATAATTTTGTATTCTAAATTATATTC
>CAMYEJ010000103.1 GCA_947254665.1 uncultured Peptoniphilus sp. | reverse complement strand
AAAAAGAAGGTATTACTATAGAGAACAAAGACATAAAAGAATCTAAGTCTAACAAGTCAAAAGATGATAATAAGAGATTCGATAACAGAAAACCTAACGCTGAAGGTACAGAAGGCAAGAAGAGATTTAAAAAGAAACCATTTGAAAGAAAAGATTCAGATGGACAAAGGGAAAATAATAAATTCCAAGATAAAAACAAAGGAAAATCTCAAAATTTTAGAAAACCTAAAGATTCAAATAGAGAAAACTTTGATAAAGACAGAGATGAAGAAAGACCACATAACAAAAAGAAGAGATCTAGATCTTTTAATAAGATGAATGAGGTAATTTCTGAAAAAGAGGTAAATCAACAAGAATATAAAAAGAAAAAATCTAAGAACAATCATAATAAAAAGACAAAACAAGATATTTTAGAACTAAGAGAAGAGTATGCAAAGAGAGATTTAACAAAAAAAGCTCCTAAGAAAAAAGCTAAGAAGACTGTTAAAAAGGAAGAAGTCGAAGAAAACAAGGTAGCTAAGATTTCTCCACCATTAGCAGTTAAAGATTTTGCAGAAGCAACAGACATTCCAGTATCCCAAGTAATTACAAAACTTATTGGACTTGGAGTAATGGCAAGTCAAAATGAACCTATAGATAAAGATGTTTGTGAAATTCTTGCAGATGAATTAAATGTACAAATTGAATTTGCAAGCCCTGAAGAAGAAGTTTCAATTGAAGAAGAATTTGGATTAGATTTTGAAGATAAAGAACAAAATCTAAAACCAAGACCACCAGTTGTAACAGTAATGGGTCACGTTGACCACGGTAAGACTTCTATCTTGGACTCAATCAAGAAATCTCACGTAACATCAACAGAAGCTGGTGGAATTACCCAACATATTGGTGCATACACAGTAAATCTAAATGGAAAGAAAATAACATTCTTAGATACACCTGGTCACGAAGCTTTTACTTCAATGAGACTAAGAGGAGCTCAAATAACAGACGTTGCAATCCTAGTAGTAGCAGCAGACGATGGAGTAATGCCTCAAACTATAGAAGCAATCTCTCATGCGAGAAGTGCAGAAGTTCCAATAATTGTAGCTATAAACAAAATAGATAAAGAAGCTGCAAACGTGGATAGAGTTAAGCAAGAACTTTCTGAACAAGGACTTATGCCTGAAGATTGGGGTGGGGATACTATTATGGTTCCTGTAAGTGCTCATACAAAACAAGGTATTGATGATCTATTAGAGATGATTCTACTTGTAGCAGAAATGAGAGAACTAAAAGCAAACCCACAAAGAAGAGCAGTTGGTACAGTTATAGAAGCTAAGCTTGACAAGGGAAAGGGACCTATGGCAACAGTCTTAGTACAAAACGGTACATTGAGATCTTCAGACTTCGTAGTAAGTGGAGTTGCATCAGGTAGAATTAGAGCTATGACCGATGATAAGGGAAAGAATCTTAAAAAAGCAGGGCCATCTATGCCAGCGGTAATCCTTGGACTTTCAGAAGTTCCAAATGCTGGAGATACTATCTATGCTGTTGAAGATGAAAAGACTGCCAAGACGATAGCTGATAAGAATAGAGAAATCGTAAGAGAAAATAGATTAAATGCAACAAACAAAGTATCTCTTTCAAACTTATTTGACAAGATAAAAGAAGGAGAAAAGAAGCAACTTGATTTAATAATAAAAGGCGATGTGAAAGGTTCAGTAGAAGCACTTTCCCAATCATTATTAAAGATAGAAAATGAAGAAGTAAATATATCTATAGTTCACTCTGGAGTAGGTGGAATCAGTGAATCTGACGTATCATTAGCATCAGCTTCAAAAGCTATAGTAATAGGATTTAACGTAAGACCAAATATAAATGCTATTGAACTTGCAAAAGAACTTGAAGTAGATATAAGAACCTACAGAGTAATCTATGATGCAATAGATGATATTGAAAAAGCAGCTATAGGTATGCTAGATCCAGAATTCGAAGAAGAAGTTCAAGGAAGATGTGAAGTTAGACAGACATTCAAACTTCCAAACAATGCTATCGTAGCTGGAGTGTTTGTGGTTAGCGGAAAGATTCCTAGAAAATCTATGGTTAGAATCCTTAGGAATGATACAGTTATCCATGAAGGAGAAATAGCATCCTTAAAGAGATTTAAAGACGATGTTAGAGAACTAAACAATGGATATGAAGGTGGAATCACTATAGAAAACTTTAATGATATCAAAGAAGGCGACTTCATCGAATCATATATTATGAAGGAAATTAAGAGAGTATGAGAGAAAAAAGAGTGCAAAGGATAGGGGAAGAACTTAGAAGAGTGCTATCTGATATTATTAGATCCAAGATAAAAGATCCAAGAATACCAGAGATTATAAGTGTAACCAATGTCTTAGTTACCAACGATCTATCCTTTGCAAAAATATTCGTTGAAATAATGGGAACACCAGAAGAACAAGAAGCAGCACTAGAAGGACTTAACTCAGCAAAAGGATTTATAAAAAAAGAAATCTCAAGTGAAGTTAAGCTTCGTCAAATGCCAGAACTGATCTTCATACTAGATGAAACCCTAGATATAAACTTAAAGATGGAGAAACTTATCGAAGAGGTTAACCATGGAAATGATAAAATTTCATGAGATGATTGAAAGGGCAAGTAAAATTGCCCTTGCCTCACATCTAAATCCAGATGGAGATAATCTTGGATCTTTAAGTGCTCTTTCTAAATATTTAAAGAAACTAGATAAAGATGTCTACACAATATTTGATGATGTAATGATAAATGACTTTAAATTTTTATTCAAAGGAATAGAGACAGTTAAGTCTAGCGAAATTGAAAATATTGATCTATTTATAACTCTAGATAGTGCAGATCTTAATAGAATTGGAAAAAATGCGGTAGAGTTGTATAGAAAGAGTAAAAAAACTATTTGCATAGACCATCATCACACCAATGATGGATACGCAGATTTTAATGTTGTAGAAAAAAATTCAAGTAGTACCTGTGAAGTTCTATTCAAACTATTGAAAAAGGAACTTATAGATGAAGAGATAGCCACATCTATTCTAACTGGAATAAGTACAGACACAGGAAGCTTTAAATATGAGAACACAAGTAGTGACACCCATAGAATTGCTGCAGAACTTTTAAATTTGGGAGCAAAGAATTTAGATATAACAGTAAATGTTTATCAGTCAAACCCAAAATCTAAAATTATGCTTTTAAATGAGGCTTTAAATAGACTTGAGTTCTATTCAGAAGGTAAGATTGCAATGATTGCTCTACCTAAAGATATTTCTCTTAGCCCAGATTATAAAAAATCTGACAGTGAAGGAATCGTTGAATATATTCGTGACATTGAAGGCGTAGAGATTGCAATATTTTTAAAAGAAAAAGAAGAAGAAATAAGAGTTTCATTTAGAGCAAAATCTTATGCAGATGTAAGCAAAATTGCATCTAAATTTAATGGTGGAGGCCATATAATGGCGGCAGGAGCCACATATTATGGACCACTAGAAAAAGCAAAAGATGAAATACTACAAGAGGCTATAAAGGAGATTAAATGCAAGGAATCCTAGTAGTTAACAAGAGACAAGGAATAACTTCCCACGATTGCATCTATATTTTAAGAGATCTTTTAGGAATTAAAAAGATCGGCCATTCAGGGACATTAGATCCAATGGCAACTGGAGTTTTACCTATGACTATTGGAAAAGCTACAAGGGTATCATCATTTATTCAAGATTCAGAGAAAGAATATATAGCTACTATTGAATTTGGAATTGAAACAGATACGGAAGATATAACTGGAAATATAATAAATAGGTCTGATAAAATTCCAACAAAAGAAGAAATTTTAGAAATACTTCCAAAATTCACAGGTGTTATAGAACAGATACCTCCTATGTATTCAGCAGTGAGACTAGGTGGAAGAAAACTCTACAAGATTGCAAGAGAAGGAAAAGTTGTAGATAGACCAAAGAGAAAAGTAAAGATACATGGCTTAGAATTACTGGGTAATAATCCATATTCAATAAAGATAAATTGTAGTTCTGGAACTTATGTGAGGACACTAATCTCTGATATTGGTAAAAGTTTAGACACGTTTGCAACTATGACATCCCTAGTAAGGACAAAAGTAGGACCATTTACTGTTGAAAAAGCAATAAAGATAGACGATTTAGAAAACATGACAAAAGAAGAAATCGAAGAGAAATTCTATCCTACTGAATTCGCATTAAGAAATATGCCTAGGTACAATGTACCCAAAAGTTTCTTTGAAAGACTTATAAATGGAGTTAAGTTTTTTGATAATAGGATGGAAGATGGAAAGTATTCGATCTATTGTCGCGACGAATTTATCGGCATTGGTGAATTTGTAGATGGAAGGCTAAAGATAAAGGTGCTTAGATGAAGATAGTAAACATAGATTTAAATTACATTGGAAAAGATGAAATAGTCATAGCCCTAGGTAATTTTGATGGAGTTCATCTAGGACACAGGCTTCTTATGAAAAAAGCTATTGAAACAGCAAATAAAATAGATGCGCATTCGGCAGTTCTTCTATTCAACGAACACACAACAGGTACATTATTTGACCATAAAAAGAAGGAACTCACTTCAAACGAAGCAAAACTAATGTATCTAAAGGGAATAGGAATAGACATAGTCTATATGATAGATTTTAACGAAGAATTTATGAAGATGTCCCCAGAATACTTCGTAAAAGAGTTCTTAGTTAAAAATCTAAATGCTAAAGGTGTAGTGGTTGGATATGATTATAGATTTGGATTTAAAGCCATGGGAGATGTAGAAAGCTTAAGAGAGCTTTGTAAAGAGTATAATCTAACTCTTGATGTAATAGATGCCTATAAGATTGACGGAGAAGTAGTAAGCTCTACAAGGATTAGAGAGACTATCTCAGAAGGAATGATGGAAGAAGCAAATAAACTTTTGGGACACAACTACTTTATTACAGGAATAGTAGATCATGGGAAGAAACTAGGAAGTAAAATGGGTTATCCAACAGCAAATATCATTACGAAAGATGGAGTGCAACTACCAGGAGATGGCGTCTATGATACGAGAGTAAAAGTTGAAGGAGACGACACACTTTACAAGGCAGCAACATCTATTGGAAATAATCCTACATTCTTAGGAGAAAATTTAAAGATAGAAGCAAATA
>CAMYEJ010000102.1 GCA_947254665.1 uncultured Peptoniphilus sp. | reverse complement strand
TATATCTGTTGAAAATATCAGAAAGTCATTTGAAAAAATAAATGATACAGACTTTTTCTTGAGAAATGAAAAAGATATAGAAATTATCACTGATGGAGAATCTTTTGTTCCTGTAAGTGTTTTAAACGAATCAAGAAGAGAAGCCGTAAAGAATCTAGAAGAATTAGTTTTATATAAGAACAGTGAAAAAACTCCTTATGAATTTAAATATGAAAAGAGAAAGGCTACAAATTCTGGGTTAACTTTAGAAATAAATGATTTAGAAGTTTTGGACGGACTAAATTTAGATGGAGTAGAAATTGTATATTTTCCACTAAGAGATATAGAAAAATTGTCCTTATATTCTTTTAAAAATGCAAAGAAATTTATAAAATTGCCGCAGATTTTAACTGACGATGAATTAGAAAAAGCGAAGGAAAATATTGAGAAATATAGACCAGAAGGACTACTACTTAACAATTTAGGTCAACTTGAAATGTTTAAAGATTCAGAGATTCAACTTACATTGGACAGTTCCTTTAATATTTTCAATTCTATTTCAGGAGAATTCTTTTTAAAACAGTCTGACTGTATTAGTCTTTCAAACGAACTAAATTTAAGTCAGATAAAAGAAATTAGAAAGAAATTGAGTGGAAGTCTTGAATCCATAGTGTATGGATATTTAAATGCAATGGTTATGGAACACTGCCCGATTTCCATTGAACTAAATTGTGAAGATAATTCTAACTGTGAAAAGTGTAGAAGAAATGGACTTCATTATCTTAGAGATTCGATGGGAGAATATTTTGGATTTAGAAGAGAAAATAGAAGGACGATCATTTATAATTCTCACCCACTTTTATACGACAATAAAAATTTAGTAAATTTTATAGATAGAAGAAGGATTGTACAGACCACAGAGGATAGGGAAACTATGGCAATGGTACTTAACGCCTTTAGAGAAAATGATTTTAACGATTTAAAAGATTTTTTCAAAAATAGAGAGATAGTTGCAACGAGAGGACATTACAATAGAGGAATAATATGAAAGAGCTAAGAGCAATAAAAACCCTTGAATTTGATAAAATTTTAGAAAACCTGAAAACAAAATGTGAATCTGATCTTGGAAGAGAAGTAGCAGACTCAACAGATATATCTATTTCTGAAACGGAGATAAATAATAGGCTTAAAGAAACGGATGAAGCGGTAGATATAATTGATAAAAAAGGCGCTCCTCCTCTTTTTGGCATACACGATATAAAGGAAGCGACAGCAAGGCTAGATCTCGGAGGAACTCTAGGAGCGAGAAGTCTATTAAATGTTGCAGATTTTTTAAGGGTTTCAAGACTTCTTAAAAAATATATCGAGGAAGAAGATGATGAGGGCAAAAGCCATGAAATAATCGAGGACATGGTATCTCTATTATTTACATCTAAACAGATTGAAGACAGAATAAGTGAATGTATAATTTCTGAAGAGGAAATCTCTGATTCCGCGAGCCCAAAACTTAGACAGATAAGAAGAAATATCTTTGTTAAGAATAAACAGATAAGAGAGAAACTCGACTCAATAGTGAACTCTGGATCCAAGTACTTACAAGATAATATAGTCACCATGCGTGAGGGAAGGTATGTAATTCCTGTTAAATCAGAAAATAAAAATAAAATTAAGGGTCTAGTTCACGATATGAGTGCCACGGGACAAACTGCATATATTGAACCGATAGCCGTTGTAAATCTAAATAATGAGCTTAAGACTCTAGAGATTGAAGAAAGAGAAGAAATCGAAAGGATACTTGCGGAATTATCTGCGTATGTGGCAGATTATTCTCTGCAAATAAAAGGAAACCAAGATATCCTATCTAGACTCGACTTTATATTTGCAAAAGCAAAGCTTGCCTTTGAGATGGAAGCTACAAAACCAAAAATCAATAATGATTTATCTCTAAAACTATACAAAGCAAGACATCCATTACTTAAAAAGAAAGAGGTTGTGCCGATAGATATTAGTTTAGGTAAAGAGTTCACATCCCTTATTATAACTGGACCAAACACAGGAGGTAAGACTGTAACATTAAAAACAGTAGGACTTCTAAATATAATGACTCAGTACGGACTCTTTATTCCTGCAGAAGAAGGATCTCAAGTTGGAATCTTTGACAAAATATTTTCTGACATTGGAGACGAACAATCCATAGAGCAATCCCTTTCAACATTTAGCTCTCACATGGTAAATATTGTAAATATTTTAGAAAACGCTGATGAAAGAAGCCTAGTTCTTTTCGATGAACTTGGAGCGGGAACAGATCCAACAGAAGGAGCTGCTCTAGCAAGATCCATAATGGATTTTATGCTTGAAAGAAAGATAAGATGCATCTCTACAACCCACTACAATCAACTTAAAACCTATGCATTAACCACTGAAGGCGTTCAAAATGCCTCCATGGAATTCGATGTGGATACACTTAGACCAACCTATAGATTAATAATAGGAATCCCTGGCAAGAGTAATGCATTTTTAATTTCAAAAAGGTTAGGACTTAGGGATGATATAATAGAAGATGCCAAGAAACAAATGTCCCAAGATAGCATTGAATTTGAAAAAGTTCTAGAAAATATAGAAAAAGACAGATGGGAAATTGAAAAACATCGTTCAGAAGCAGAGTTATATAAAATAGATTTAGAAAAGCAGAACAAAAGATTGGAAGAAGAGCTCGCATCCATGAAGGAAAAAAGGGAAGATATCCTTGAAAAAGCAAGAAGAGAAGCAAGACAGATAATAAATCGTGCAAAAGAAGAGTCAGAACTTGCCCTTTCAGAAATAAAGGATGTAGTTTCAGAAGTTTCAAAAGACCAAGCGAGAAGGTTACAAGAATCTCAAGACTTAATAAGAGAAAATCTAAACAAAGCATCTAAAAATGATAAAATACTAATAGAAGCAGTTAAAAATCCTGCAGAAAACATAAAACCTGGAGAAACTGTAATGATTGCGTCACTAAACGCAAAGGGAACAGTTCTTGAACTACCAGATTCAAATGGAGATGTGCTAGTTCAAGCGGGAATGATGAAGATGAAGGTTAAGAAAGAAGCCATAATCAGAATAGATGACGAGGAGTCAAGCAAATCATCTACAAAGAACATTATCAAACATAAATCAAGAACAGCGACTACAGAAATAGATGTTAGAGGTAGAAATTTTGATGATGCAAAAGTAGAAGTAGATAAGTTTTTAGATGACAGTTATCTTTCTGGGCTAAAATCTGTTAGAATAATACATGGAAAAGGAACTATGGTTCTAAGAGAAAAATTAAGAGCGGACTTTAAAAAGAATAAATATATAAAATCTTTTGATGACGCAAGTTACAACGAAGGCGGAAACGGAGTAACGGTAGTTACATTTAAGTGAGGTAAATAATGATAGATTTCAAAGAAGAAATAGCCAAGATATTATCAGATAAAATAGAAAATTTAACCAAAGAAGATATTCTAATGCAAATTGAAATCCCACCATCATATGAAATGGGAGACTATGCATTCCCGGTATTTTCTCTAGCAAAAATATTTAGAAAAAATCCAAACATGATTGCTGAAGAAATGGCATCAAGTATAAAGTCAGAATACTTTGAAAAAGTAGAAAGTAAGGGAGCTTATATCAATTTCTTTACAAACAAAGAAGCGTTAGCTAAGACTGTTGTTGAAGAAATTACAAAGGAAAAAGAAAATTATGGAAAGTCCAAACTTGGAGAAGGCAAGACCATAATAGTTGAATATTCAAGCCCTAACATTGCAAAGCCCTTCCATATTGGACATATCAGAAGTACAATTATCGGGGATAGTTTAAAGAGAATTCATAAATTTTTAGGATACAATGTTGTATCAATAAACCACTTAGGAGATTATGGGACTCAATTTGGAATGCTAATCTATGCAATTAAAAATTGGGGAAATATAGAAGAAATTGAAAAGAATCCGATTCCAGAACTTTTAAAACTCTATGTAAGAGTTAACACAGAAGCTGACCAAAAAGAAGAAATAAAAGAAGAATGCAGACATTACTTCGCAAGCCTAGAGAAAGGTGATGAAGATGCTGTTAAAATTTGGAAATGGATTAGAGAAATATCTTTAAAAGAATTCAATGTTGTCTATGATTTACTCGGAATAAAATTTGATTCCTACAATGGAGAATCTTTCTATTCAGACAAAATGATGAAACAAGTAGAAAGAATGGAAAAACTAGGAATACTAAAAGACTCTGAAGGAGCGAAAATTGTAGATTTAGAAAAATACAATCTTCCGCCAGCTCTAATCTTAAAATCCGACGGCTCTACAATTTATATAACAAGGGATATTGCGGCAGCAGAATACAGACACGAAACATACCATCCAGAAAAAAATATATATGTAGTAGCAACAGAACAAAACTTACACTTCAAACAATTAAAAGCGGTTCTAAAAGAAATGCAATACGACTGGTATGACGAAGTAACCCACGTAGCATTCGGCATGATAAACTTAGCAGATGGCAAACTTTCCACAAGACAGGGAAGGGTTGTATATTTAATAGACGTACTAAACAAAGCCATCGAAAAGATCATGGAAATCTTAAATGAAAGAGAAGAAACCAGTGGAGTTAAGATAGCAAACAAGGAAGAACTTGCAAAACAAGTTGGTATTGGAGCTATTAAATTCCAAGAACTATTCAATCAAAGAATAAAAGACTACACATTTGATTGGGATAAGACCTTATCATTTGAAGGGGAAAGCGGACCTTACGTTCAATACGCCCACGCTAGAATATGTTCTCTTCTTGAAAAAGGTGGCTTCGATATCAATAAAGAAGTAGACTCATCACTTCTTAACAATGAAATGGAAATAAATATTTTGAGAAATCTCTACAAATTTACAGATGTTGTAGAAGATGCAGCGAAAAAATATGAGCCATTCTTTATTAGTAGATATGTGGTAGAACTTGCTAAAGATTTCAACAAGTACTACAATCAAGTAACAATCAATGTAGAAGATGAAAAACTTAAAAATACAAGACTTATGCTATGCTATTCAGTTAAGAATGTAATATCAGAAGGACTAAGACTACTTGGAATAGATGCACCAGAAAAAATGTAAAAATAATAAGAAAAATAAAAAGGGACTTAAAAGTTCCTTTTTTATCTATATAAATAAATAAGGAGGATTTATGTTAGAAGATATAT
>CAMYEJ010000101.1 GCA_947254665.1 uncultured Peptoniphilus sp. | reverse complement strand
CTTCGCTCGCTCAGGGTGACGACCACCTATATACGTTATACATAGGAAAACCTCAGGGAATACTGTCACCCTGAGCGGAGGGTGGTGGTTTACCGCCACCCGTAGTCGAAATGGGTATAACCCTGGTGGGGTTATGTTTGGATGGATGTAGTTGCAAAGTCTTTACCTTCGGAGGTTATACCCGTTCGACTCGCTTCGCTCGCTCAGGGTGACGACCACCTATATACGTTATACATAGGAAAACCTCAAGGAATACTGTCACCCTGAGCGGAGGGTGGTGGTTTACCGACACCCGCAGTCGAATGGGTATAACCCTGGTGAAAACAAACACGCATGATTACAAATCCCAAAAAAAACAAAAAAATTAATCCACAATGGATTAATAGAAGAATTTATTATGTATGTACTATTATAATGTTTGTCCCACGTCTTCGGCTGATTAAATAGAATGTAGTATCGAATTTAATGGAAGCAGGTTGCTTCCGCTACAGTGCATTTGCCTAGACTTGGTTAAAAAGGATGACAGTAATTGTGAGGGTATTCGCAAGGATAAAAAAGCGGGGAATGATTGACGATAAATAACCCCTACGCCTCTTTCAAAAACTCCTTCATCTTATCAAAAGCAACCTGTTTGACCCGATTGACAGTCCTAAGAGATATCCCAAGCTCACGAGCAATCTCTAAAAGACCAAAACCCTTGAAAAAATTAAGAAAAATAACCTCCCTCTCCCTGGACTTCAAAGAACCAATTGCATCGTATAGAGAAGCGTAGTCCTTGTCCTTGAAAAAATCATCTTCCAAAGAATCAGAAACTGCCATATAATCCTCCACATCGGGACTATCAGCATACCTCATAAAATATCTAAGAGTATCCAAATAATAAATCCTAAGACCAGACTTAATATAAGCGCCGAAAGTGAACCCACGACTAGGATCGAAATTAGAAAGACTCTCGATTAAGTACACCACACCATCGTTGTATAGATCAGAAAATTCCTTTTGAATTGGACAGAATCTCTTGATACTAGAGATGATAAGAGGACGATAAGCCTCGATAATCTCATAAAGATCATCACGAGAAATATCAGGATACATAGAAATCAAACCAGTTATACGGTCATTGTCATCAGAATCAGTGACAACAGAAGAAAAATTGTTTTCGTTTAAAGAATGAACATCCACAGAGGATTTAAAATTGGTAATCATAATTACTCCTTTCTATATAAAATATTTTGTTCTTAAAAAGAACATATGTTCTATTTATATTATAGCAAATTTTTTACCTTTGTCAACATACCATTTTTGTCTTGGAAAATAAAGGAATACAGTCACCCTGAGCGGAGGGTGGAGGTTTGCCGACACCCGTAGTCGAATGGGTATAAATCTGGTGGGGTCATGTATGGATGATCTCACTTGCAAGGACTTTACCTTCGGAGCTTATACCCGTTCGAAGCCCTAGCCGAAATCTTTGATTTCGCAGCAGGTCTCGTGCAAATTGCACTTGCAAAGACTAGGTTAAATATAGCTTATACCCGTTCGACTCGCTACGCTCGCTCAGGGTGACGGTAGTTGGGAGGATGTTCCATCATGGTGACGGTAGTTGGGAGGATGTTCCATCATGGTGACGGTAGTTGGGGGGTGTTCTCTAAAAACCAGAGGAAGGCAGTCACCATCCTTATACACTCCCACAAAAAAAGACTCTATACCAAATGTATAGAGTCTTTTTCTTTATAAAAACTAAAATTTCCAAAATTTTAAAATCTAAAAATTAAAGTTTCATATTATTTAATGAACCTATTTAAGATATCGAAAATATTTACATATATCCTCTTTTAAAATCAAGTTCACTTTGCCTTTCTCAAATGTCTTGTACCAAGGTCCATTTTCACTACGGGAAAAATCAACCAATTCTTCAACAGGCACCGATAACAAAGTATTTAAAAGTTCATCAATGCGTATAGAAGTAGAAATGGAAATTGCATTTCTATAATCATTTGAAATAAATCCCATAGCACCTTGACAAGAATCTTCAGAAAATAAATTAAAATATTCATTATTAGGAGGTATAAATTTATCTTTATACGCACTATATTTCTCAAATGATTTTCTAACCACAGGTCCATCTTCCCAAGCCTCAAAATCTTCATCGAATAATAAATTACCCGTTTCAGAATAGTAGAAACCATATAGAAAATACAAAATCTTTTGTAATTTTAAATTAGTCACATTTCTATGAGTTTCATTGGCATAATTAATGATATAGTCAGAAATATTATTTATAGAATAATTCATAATACCCTCCATTATAATTTTAAAATATTTGAAGTAAAAAAAATCGAGGTTTCCCTCGATTTTTTATTTTAAGAATTTAATCTTAGTTTACTAATTAGATATTAGTTGCCACTTTGTCTAATGTGAAAACTACATCAGCTTGACCTGCTCTTTGTACTATTACTGATTTTTTGTCATCAGATAATTTAATTGTAAGTTGAGCTTTTATAGCAACATTTGCATTTTCGATATTAGTTTTAATTGTAGCAAATTCTCCTGCTGTTACTACTCCCTTAGTTGCAAGAGCAACTTTATCTGCTGGTTCATGAATCATCATAGTATCATATTTTTGTGCAATTTTCTTTGTAGTAACATCTCTGTAGAATCTTAGATGTGCTTCTCCACCTGGAACGTTAGAAGTGTAAAGAGTAGCTCTAAATGTTGCATCCACAAGATCTGCTTTTTCCATTATTGTTTTTAATTCAGCATAATCTTCTGCAGATATTACATAGTATCTTTGTGTCTTTTCAACTGGTGTTCTTGAGAATTCATCTTTTTCTACGTAGAAGTTAACATCTTTAGAATATACTACATATTTAGGTCCTTCAATTGTTCCTGGAAGTCCTTTAATTGTAACTAATAATTCTTCTTTGTTTTGTGCATAGTCTGCGTTAACATTTGCTAATCTTGCTTCCCAGTTAAATCCTGGAAGTACAGATACTGTGTCAGGAAGTTTGTATTCTTTAGTGTAATATCCTGTTACTTTATCTCCATTAAGTTGATCAGCTGGTAATTGGATATATCTATCTTTTAGGTTGTCTTTTTCAGAGTCTAGGAATACTGTAGTATTTTCTAGATCCATAACTACCTTAGAAAGAACTCCACCTTTACCTCTTAGAGCAAGTTCATAAACATTTGCATATAGTCTATCTTGTCCAACAACTTGGAATATAGGGTCATTTTCATGGTTAATAACTACTCTTGAGTTAAATACTTCGTTAGTTCCTAGATTTTGATCTAGAGCTACTACGTTAAGCATAGCAAATTCTTGTCTGAATGAAGAAGTATTAGGAGTATCTTTTCCTGCTCTCATTGAACCTGGGAAGTATTTTCCGTATCCTCTTACGTTATATACTACTTCTTTTCCATCAGTTTTTTGTCCAGTGAAAGAGAATGTAGAATCTGGAAGATTTACTACTCTTACAGAGTTCTTATCCCAGTTTACTTTGTCTACAACGTTAAATACAACGATTCTTGCTTCAGTGTATTCAGTAGTTCTTACTTTCTTTGCATCATATCCAACATATACGTTAGGTATTAGCTTATCTGAAGAACCATAGTAGTATTTTTTAACTAATTGTTGAGCTTTGTCTTTGTCAACTTCTGTTAAGAATCTTCTATTAGCATCTGCTACAAAGTATTTTGTATTAGATGTTAAAGTAACTGAAACAGGAGCTGCTACGTCTTGATTGTTTTTTTCAGCTTTTAGTTGCTTTAAGATACTTACTTTTTCAAGATCTTTGTATTCTTTTTTATCAAGAGTTTCTAGAGACTTAAATGTGTTGTCATATACTTTAATAACTGAATTGTTAATATCTTTGCAATCTGCAAAACCTTCAACTTGTTTGTCAGCTACTCCGTACCATCTATCGATTCCTTTTGCAAGGTTTTGTTTAATATATCCTTCTGATGGGTTACCAAGTTCGATGATGTGAGTTGCATATCCGTCTTTATCAGCGATTACTCTTACAAGTGAACCAAGTTGTAGTTGTCCGTGGTTTCCTGCTAATGGCATGTATCCAACAAATCCACTGTTTTGAGTGTATACAGTGTTTTCATTGTATTTAACTGAGAATGCCTTGTCGCCTTGGTTGATCATAAGTTCGCCATTCTTGTATCCTGATACAACACCAATTTTGTCGCCGTATTCAATGTTGCTTCTAGTGTCATATAGATAAAGTGCGTTATAAACCATTTCGAATGCTACTTGTCTAGTTACGAATGCGTTTGAGTCTTTAACTTCGATTCCTGCAAGGATTCCTAAGTTAGCTGCTCTTACCATCCAGTCAGATGGCCAATCGAATTTTTCAACCATTTTAGGTGTGATTGAATTATCTACAAGTACTACTAGCATTTTAACTAGTTCTGCATAAGATACGTTTCTATCTGGAAGGAATTTGTTTCCTGGGTATCCAGCTAGCATAGGTACGTTTTGTGTGTTCTTTAGGTGATATGAACCAACTGTGATAACGCCGTTTGCCCAGTGTGAGTTGTCAACGTCTAGGTATGGTCTCATAGTTCCTTGTACTAGGTTAGCTAGGTTTTCTAGTCCTTTTCCTAATACTAATAGTCTAGTGATTTCTGCTCTTTGAAGATTTTTATCTAGAGCTAAATCTGATTTTTCGTCACCGTCTTTGAAAAGCTTTCTTCCTGATACGATCTTTTGATCAACTAACCATTGTACTTTAGCTGATGCTGCAGTCTTAGCTGCTTTTTCGATCTTATCTTTTGGAGCTGCTTCTTCTGCGAAGACAGGTGTCAATGTGCCTAGCACCATAACTAATGCTAGCACTAGTGAAAGAAATTTTTTGTTCATTGTCTTTCGACCTCCTTAAGATTTTTGTAGAATCTACAAAAGCTTTAAGCTTCTGTCGCAATGTCTTTCTACATTGCATGAAGAGGTGACAATCTGTTTAGTTATTCAGTTGTCATTGTTCCTCTTTGTACTTATTATTATACACTAATGGCGTTAAAAGTAAAATTACATTTATATTACAGTGGCGTGATGGTTTGTAATATTGGTGATATATTTTATTGGTTGCGGTGGGTGCGATGGGTGGTGGCGGTGAGAGATCCTAGAGGAATACTGTCACCCTGAGCGGAGGGTGGAGGTTTACCGACACCCGTAGTCGAATGGGTATAA
>CAMYEJ010000100.1 GCA_947254665.1 uncultured Peptoniphilus sp. | reverse complement strand
AAGTGCCTCCTAATTTCTAGTAAATGACTTCAAAACTGAAACAATAGGACTTAGAAATACATTATTCTTTACATCGCTTTTTTGCTTATCATCTTTTACATCTATATAAACTATTTGATTATCTTCTGGATAAACCATTCCCAGTCTGTACTGTGCAACTTCCTTTAAGTTGTTTGAACTAATAATTCCTTGTAGTTCACCTTCTAACGACATCTTGGTTTCTTCCAAATCTTTTATCTCAGAACTTTGAGCGATGATTTCATTGTCGAGTTTAGTTATTTGAGATCTCAAAACTGAAACAGTTCCAATTAATATTATAACAATAGATACTGTTAGTACAAGAGGGATATTTATTTTTCTTTTGATTGATTTTTTTATTTTCTTCTTCATTTTATACCTCTAACTTCTCGGCAATTCTAAGTTTCGCAGAATGAGCTCGATTGTTCACGGCTAGTTCTTCTTTAGATGCTGTAATCGGCTTTCTTGTTATTATTTCTATCTCTCTTTTTTTATTACAAGTACATACTGGCACTTCCGGTGGACATATACAATCCAAGTAGTAGTACTTAAATGTATCTTTTACAATTCTATCTTCCAATGAGTGGAAAGATATTACACAAATTCTGCCTCCCGGGTTCAGAGACTCAATCATACCTCCCAGACTTCTTCTAAGCACTCCAAGTTCATCGTTTGTTTCTATTCTAATGGCTTGGAAGATTCTCTTAGCTGGGTGAGATCCCCCACTTCTAGCTCCTTTTGGAATGGCAGCTTTTATGATCTCTACTAATTCAAATGTAGTGTCAATAGACTTTGAGTTTCTTGCCTTAACTATGAATTCAGCAACTCTCTTAGACCATTTTTCTTCTCCATATTCGTAAAATATCTTCATAAGCGCTTCTTTCGAATATGTATTCACAATATCTTTTGCAGTGATTATGGTGGATTTATTCATTCTCATATCAAGTGGTGCGTCATAATTATAAGAAAATCCTCGGGATGCTTCATCAAATTGATGGGAGCTCACTCCCAAATCGAGGAGAATTCCATCCACCTTAGAAATTCCAAGTGAGTCTAGATTTTCTCTGAAAAGTTCAAAGTTATTGTTAAATAGTTTAAAATTATTTCCAATTTCTCTAAGTCTCTTTTCAGATGTATAAAGTGCAAACTCATCTTGGTCTATCCCAACTAAAAGACCAGTACCATTTAGTCTTTTTAAAATTTCACTGCTATGGCCTGCACCGCCAATTGTACAGTCCATATATATGTGGTTTTCTCGAATATTCAAACCTTCTATAGTTTCATTAAATAGTACAGGGATATGCTCAAAGTTTGTCATAGCATCTCACCGCCTAATGTCATCACATTGTCTTCGTAGCTAGATTCTAAATCCTCATCCATTTCTTGCCATTTTTCTAAAGACCAGATTTCTGCTCTCACATCAAGTCCAACGATTATTCCGTCTTTTACAAGCCCTGAGTGGTCTCTTAAGCTTTGAGGAATCAAAACCCTGCCTTGTTTATCTAAATTTGTTAGGACAGCCTTGGAGTAGAAAGATCTTTGGAAAGCACGTGCTTCCTTGCTGCTTAGAGGAAGGGATCTAACCTTTTTTGAGATTTCTTCCCATTCTGTTTTTGGGTACACAAAAATACAGCCGTCGAGACCTTTTGTCATTACAAAAGAATCTTCAAGGTCGTTTCTAAGTTTTGATGGAATTATTATTCTGCCTCTATCATCAAGAGTTAGATTGTATTCCCCAATTAACATACATATTCCTCCATTAGGTGTGAATTCACTCCATTCCTCTCCCATTAACTATATTTTACAACACATTCGTTCCAATTGCTAGTCTTTTTAGCAAGATTATGCGATAAATTTCAAATTTTTTTAATTTTTATTCGATTCTTTTAAATTTTTTATTTTTTTTGAATATTTATCTAGAATTACATATTTTTTTTGATTAATTGGGTATCTTTACAGTGGAGGAATTTATGATTTACGATTATATTGTTAAAGATAATGAAGGAAGAGATGTTTCCTTAAAAGATTTTGAAGGAAAAGTACTGCTTATAGTAAATACTGCCACTAAATGCGGATTTACTCCACAGTACGAAGGTTTGGAAGCGCTATACGAAAAATATAAGGACAGAGGGTTTGTCATTTTAGACTTCCCTTGCAATCAATTCGCCGGGCAAGCTCCTGGAACTGCAGGCGAAATCAAAAGTTTTTGCAGCCTAAATTTCGGGGCTACTTTTCCTCAATTTGAAAAAGTGGATGTAAATGGAGAGAATGAATCTCCTCTATTTGCTTATTTAAAATCTAAACAAAAAGGAATCTTGGGCGGTGCTATAAAATGGAATTTCACTAAGTTTCTAGTGGATAGAAATGGTAATGTAGTCGATAGGTTTGCACCTTCTACCAAACCTGAAAAGATCGAAGAAAAGATTGAAAAGTTGTTGTAAAGTAATTTAATATAGCAAAAGCTACATTTTTTAAATTTAAAAATAAAATTTTCCATACTAAAATATCAAAAAAACCAAAGCTACATTGTAACTTTGGTTTTTGTCTTTTTATGTCTTATTGTTGTGCTCGTCTGTATCCTGCTTTTATTGCTTCTTCTTCAGTATCAAAGAAGACCGCATTCTTAAGGTATACCTTTTTATAGTCCCTTCCAGTTGGCACATGGTATATGTTTCTTTTTTTATTTCCAATTATTCTTCCATTTGCATACTTGTAAGCAGGCTCTTTTGAATTATTTTTATTCGTTTGAATCTTTATATTTTTATTTTCTTTTTCTTCTTTTACTTCAGTCTTAGGTGCATCTACTGGTGTCGTAGTATCTTTTACGGATTCAGTAGTTCCTGTTGCTTCGGTACCAATAGTTACAGGTGCTCCATATAGACCTAAATTATTTTCTCTTGCATAACTTTCAAATGTCTTTAGTATTTCTACATATTTAATATCTGGTGGAAACTGTGCGACCACAGCATATCCACCTCTCACAAGATATGAATTAAACATATAGCTTCCTATTTCTTCATTGGTAGGAATATCTGTAGCTGGTTTAACTAGCCATATATATCTAAGAAGTCTACCATACTTATCAGTTTCTCTTACGTCTTTTTCTAAATAAATAGTCCTACCTTCTAACCATTTTGTAGTAAATTCAGAGGCTTCTTTTCCATAATATTCTACTTGTTTCTTAGGATGCTTCGTTTCTGGTGAATCCACAAGGATAAATCTTACCTTTTCAATTCCCTTTCCTCTGGCGATTTCTATGGTGTCTCCATCGATGACCTTTGTTACCTTAGCAGCTTCAAATGTACAGGTGGAACGTGCTTGATCTTGGTAGCCTTCGCCAACTGCTACGACTCTATTTTCATTGTCCCAAATTACTTTTTGTGAAAATGCTTCTGACACAAGTCTAATAGGCACCATGGTTCTGCTATTTACAATCTTTGCACCTACGTCCAGCGGCATTTCGGTACCATCATCTAAATATGTACTGCTTCCAATGTTTAGCTTTATAGTTTTTGCATCACCTGTAATTTCTACAGTCTTTGTTGCGCCATCCCAATTCACATTGTATCCCAATTTTTCTGAAATAATTCTAACCGGAACAAGTGTCCTTCCATTTTCAATGACTGGAGCAGCATCTGAGTCTACAAAGTAATTATTTACAAATATTCTCGGTGCCGCAACACTTGCACTTGCCGGTACAAGTAGTAACAAAAGAAAGATACAAATCTTCAAATGTTTTCTTAAATTTTTAATCATTCTAACCTCCTAATTTAATTTTAATTTATCCTTCATAAAGATATATTTTTATATCTATCTTTAACCAATTATCCAACTTTTCTTTTTTATCAATCATACCATAAAGATTCTTACCTGCATCCATAAGTCTTGAGAAAACCGGATTGTCCTTCTTAGGCACATATCCAATCTTATCTCCATTTATAGTTTCTATACGAATCGCATTTTCGTCGTATGGATTGTTCGGTTCCCGATAGAAGACAAGTTTGTCATCTATGTTTAGCATTGGCTCTATAAGCTCCATATCATCTATGTAACTTGTACCTGCCACATATGTTTCGAATAGGAATATATCTATGGCAAATGGTCTCGGTAGATCTTTAAAATTTGCAGAATGGAGAAATTCTAGCAATCCTCCATCGTCTTTTTTAACAATATCTGACATTATTTCACCAGCATTTCTTTGATCTGTACTTTTAAAATAATTATGGCTTCGTCATATCCGGCTGACAATTCTTCCAATTCCTGGATTCTTGCTTTCTTTTTTTCTTCGTCTTCTAAGAAATATTTAAAAATATATGGCGGAGTTGTTTTTATTCTTTCAACTTCACTTCTCATTTCTTCTACAAGTTTTTCCAAGTTCGCCTTTTCCTTTACAAGTTTTTCAAGTGAAGATTCACTGTCTTCTAAACTTCCATTCATATCTACTAAATTGTATAGAATCCTCATTGCAGTTATATCTCCCGCTTCATATGCATCCAAAACATTATAAAACATTTCAAGCTGGTCTTCTGTCAAGTCTGGATTCAAATCCGGATGCAGTTTCTTAACCAGTTCTTTGTACATCTTCTTTATGTCTTTGGTATCTTCTTCAGACAAGATCTTTAGTTTGGATCTTTCGATGGCTTCGTTTATGTCTCTTATCTTCTCATTTAATTTATGTAGATAATCTTCAAACTCCCTGTCCAGTTGGCGTTCTATTTCATCTAAGTCGACTTTCTCCCCTCTGTTCTTCTTAGCTTGGATAAGTTCCTTCATCCTTTTAAGGCGAGCATACCCACAGTATTTTTCGTAGACTCTATACTCAATGAACCCTATCTCAAACATGTAGTCCATCTTTATATTTTTACATATATTAAATTTTAAATCATCCCTTTCGGTAACCAAATCCAAAAGTTCTGCTTTAAGTCTTTCTACATCTTCCCTTAGCTTCTTCGCTTCTGGAAATTCTATGATGTCATTCATATTCTTTCCTTCTCCTAACTTAATAAAAAGTAAGCTCAGCGACTTACCTTTTATAAATTATTTTAATAACCTTGATCTTTTATTTCCCATTCGCTATCTTTATCTGCTCGAACTAAGATCCAATTATAATCTTTATATTCTCCCTTGCTTAATACAGGATTTTCTCCAGTTATGTCAAAGTCGGTAAATATTACAATTACATTATTAGGATCTATATCCGTGTCCTTGCCT
>CAMYEJ010000099.1 GCA_947254665.1 uncultured Peptoniphilus sp. | reverse complement strand
AAATATAATCCACAAAAAAATTGATTCTCAATTACAATCATTCTCTTATTTTTTTATTTAAAAATTTAAATCCTATAAAATACACAAAATTTACATAAAAATTAATTTTATCCACAAAACTAAAATAAAATGCAAAAATGTGCAAAAAAGTATGTGGATAATGTGGAGAACTTTGTGGAGAATTGTATTGACAAAGAATTAAGCTGTGGATTATTTAAAAACTTTAAGATTTATATACCTGGATAATAATGTTATAATATTAGTATGGATAATTATGTAAAATCAAAGAAAAGGATTGGTCTTAGATCGATTAAAACTGCCGTTGCTGTAATGATTGGTCTATATCTTTCATATATTTTTAAATTATACACTCCGCTCTACACGTCCATAGCCTGTGTCACTTCGATGCAGTCTTCTGTCTACGACAGTGTAAAGGATGTAACTAAGAGAGGTTTCACCGCGGTTTTTGGGGTTACTTTGGGATATCTTCTTTCAAAGCTTACAGAAAATCCTTACTTAGAAATCCTTGTATGCGGATGCGGAGTTTTGCTAATACTTTTTTTATTAAAACAATTTAATTTAAATAGAATGGCTTCTCTATCATGTATTGTCTTTATGGCGTCCTACTTTTCAAAAATCGACAAGTTTCAATATGGACTTAATAGGGTCATGGGCACCATCATCGGCACTCTTGTAGGACTTATAGTAAATTTAATCGTTGCTAGACCAAGGCTTGATTTAGATTTCTATAACGATGCTCTCGCTCAAAGGGATGTTTTAAGAAATATTTTTATAAACATTATAAAGAGAGATGAAAGAAATATAGAGTTTGTCTCTGGAAGCAGAAAATCCGTTGAAGAAAAGTTTGAAAAGCTTTTAAAGGAGTACGAAACTATAATGCACCCAAAGATGGACATAGTCCATGCCAAGGAACTTAAAGGGATTTTTTCAAATCTCGAAATTAGTTTAAATCTTTTGGATCTTTTGGAGCCTAGGGCGTTGGATTATGAAAATAGAATTAAACTTCTTGAAGATTTTGGTATTGAAACTACAGAAGAGGAAGTTGAAGATAGTGAACTAAGCATCATATATAATTACCAAGTGACAAATATTTTAAGATGCTTTGAAGAAATGGAGGATATACTTGAAAAAATCAAACCTTGATTTTGTAAAAAGTTTTAGAAAATTAATAAATAAAGATTTGGAACAAGCCTTCATAGGCAAGAGCTCTGGTGAAGTAGAAGTGTTTAAGCACGCTTTTTACTATGATCTTTTTGGCAGATTTGCTTCTCCTTGTATAGATTATGATTCGGAGTTTTTAGATAAGACTTTGGAATATAGAAACCTTGCGAAACGTGAACTTAAAATGAACGAGCATGAGTTTAGAGATACATTTTGTACATATGGATCCTACTCCGCTGTTTGCAGTATAAATTCTATAAAGAAGACAAAAGACTTTTACATTATCAATGCTTATGAAATCATAATGGGAGAGGATATAAAAATATATTCACCATTTGAAATTAAAGATGAGGATCTTGGAGAGGTGCTCTTTATAAGACTTTTAATATTGGACAAAGAATACTACTGTATAGATTCCTACATGCCTCTTCCAGAATTTAATATGACTAAGTTTATCGTATATAACAGTGACATAATTGCCGATGCAAGGGAAAATAATAAAGAAATTAGAAATTATTTAAATCCTATTTTTTTACAGAATGTGAAGATGCCAGAAATTTTCTCTAAACTTCTTTCAGTAAATACAGATCTTACGAATATTGTATTTATGAAGCTTCACGGAGAGTGTGCCGATATTGCAGAAAATGTAATGGCTTCACTTGAAGAGGAAGAGATAGAAGAAGAGGACTTGCCTACATTTTTAAAGGTAATTATCGAATATAGAGAAAGTTATAAAAATTATAAAAAACTCCCTGACTATATAAAGAGCGTATGCTCCAAGGGAATGATGCTAAACACATATGCACTAGAGGATTTCGTAAGATTTATAGCGACATTCTTGGAAAAAGAGGGAGAAAGAAAGATTGCAAAGAAGATAAAGGACAATCTCTTTATCTACAAAAATATTCTATCCAACACCAAGCTCGGACTTATAAGTGATTTTGATTTACAACTAAGATTATTTGAACTAGGAATCTATCCAGGAGAATTGACGGATATGATGCTACAAATATGTTGGGAGATTAGATCTTCAGGATATCTTTTGAAAAAGGACAAGATGACCCTTACAAAAGGCGGAGAAGATACTATAATCAATACATTTTTGGAATTGACTTACGGGGGTACTTTCCACAAAGAGGATTTAAAGAGCTTTAGAATGGCTTATAATTTTGCTTACGGAACACTTTTGAAGAGAGGATTTATAATAGAATATAAGCACCTAGAAAGATTTGCGGAGATGACTTCTGATTCTGAATTCTTTGAAACCATCACAAAAAGTGAAATGAACACCATGCTCATTGAAAACATATTGGACAAGGAAACTCTTAGCGAGTTAATAGGTCCTGCCAAAGCAAGAAGTCTTTATAAAAATCTAAAACTTTTAAGAGAAGGAGAAAATGTACTGACAGAAGAACAGAAATTCCTTCTACAATATGTCGGATTATATGAACTTGACAAGGTAGCAGGCTTCGATGAGTTCTATGACGAATACCTAGAAGAAAACAAGGAGTCCAACATCATAGACATAAAGACGAAACGTAGGAAGTGAAAATAGATGAAATTAATTCCACTATCAAGTGGTAGTTCTGGTAATTCAATATTTATAGAAGAAAATAACACGAGAATATTAATCGACGCAGGTCATAGCGGAAAGAAGATTGAGAGCCTACTAAAAGATATCGACGTGGATCCTGCAACCATAGATGCAATCTTTGTAACCCATGAGCATATAGACCATGTAAAAGGCGTGGGCGTGCTCCATAGAAGGTACAAGATGGACGTCTTTGCAAGCGAAGTTACATTTCGGGCAATGGAGAGCCAAGTTAAGAAAATAGAGGCAGAAAATATAAAAATATTTCAAAACTCTATAGGATTTAGGTACAAGGATCTCTTCATCGAACCGATGGAAATCTACCATGACTGTCAGGAAGGAAACAGCTTTATCATTCATTCCAAAGATGAAAAAGCGACCATACTGACAGACACAGGTTGGGTCAACACAGAGATGATGAAGAAGATGGACGGCTCCGACATTTACTATCTAGAAGCAAATCACAATGTAGATATGCTAGTAAACGGAACCTATCCATGGCAGACAAAACAGAGAATCCTCTCCAACAGAGGACATCTCTCCAACGAAAACGCAGGAGAAATATTAAATAAACTTCTAAGAAAAAAAGGTGAGAGAATCATCCTCGCCCATCTCTCCAGCGACAATAATAGCCCGAGTATTGCATTGAAAGAAGTAAACACAAAATTAAGGGAAGGCGGAAAGATAGAAGGCGTGGACTATACAATAAAAGTTGCAAAAAGAGATGCAGTAACAAGAGATGAGGTAGAAAATGAGTGAATATATAGAATCATCATGCAAAGGAATAGAAATATACACAAATGTTTGGAAGAGTGAAAACGAAAAGGCAACCCTTCAAATAGTGCACGGCATGTGCGAATATGTGGATAGGTACGAAGACTTTGCAAAGTATTTAAACGAATATGGCATAACAGTAATCGGTCACGATCATATCGGCCACGGACATTCGGTAAAGAGCAAAGAAGATCTTGGATACTTTGGAAAAGCGACGGTGGATAATCTAATAGAAGATATAAGAAGAGTATCAGAACTTAGAAACAAAGAGGCACCATACTACATTCTCGGACATTCAATGGGATCATTCCTTACGAGAAACTATATCTCAAAATACGATTTGGATAAGATAATCATCATGGGCACAGGACACATGACAGAATTCGAAGGCAAGACGCTTTACAATCTAGCGAGTCTATTCGAAAAATTCAAAGGAGACAGATACAGAGGAAAAATTCTAAACAAACTAACCACAGGCAAGTACAAAAAGCTTTTGAAGAGCACTGATCCACTAAGTTGGCTAAGTTTAAATATCAAAAATATAAACACATACAAAGAAGACCCCCTATGTAATTACAACTTCACCACCAATGGATATAAAATGCTTGGCAAAATAATAATCGAGATGAATAAAGTAGAAAGATCTGGAAGAAACAAAGAAACAAATATCATGTTCTACTCCGGCGACAAAGATCCAGTAGGAGCCCTAGGAATAGGAGTAAAGAAAGTCTATAAAGAATATTTAGAAGACGGATATAGAGCAGAACTCCATCTAAAAGAAGAACTAAGACACGAAGTCTTAAACGAAAACGACCCAACGGTGTATGAAGAAATAAAAGATTTTTTGATAAGTGAATAGGAAAATATTATTTGAAACTCTTGGGAAACCAGGAGTTTTTTATTTAGGCATAAAGCAACTTATGGCAAAATAAGGACGGAATAACACAACAAATTCTCTAAAACAAAACACTAAATCAATGTAAGACTTAATTAAATCAATATTTATGCTATAATTAAATAAATCTAATAAAGAGAAGGTGAAGCTGCTACCGCGGCAGGTGCAACCATTGTTGAAGTTACTGCATTAAACCTTGTAATAGATAATTGTCAGAGAGTTAGGAGGCTTTATTTTGCGTAAACCTAGATTAGAAAAGTTCAGAAATATGCTATTGATAATAGCTATATTTACGACGTTTTTGTCCTCATTGTACTTCTTTTTTAGAATAAGAAATTATATGATAGCAAGTTGTTTTTTTATGTCGTTTCTTCTTTTGGTGATGTTAAGTATTTCATCACATAAGAAATAAAATAAACCGACAGTGGTTCATTTTGCTGTCGATTTATTGCTTTCTTAGACATCCTTAATCTCTTTTACCTTTGCGGTTACAATCCGTATTCTCTTATCGCTCATGGTATCAAGCAATGTGTCGAGCTTGCGACGCTGTATGTCTTTTGTGTCCGGCTTCTCTAAAAGGAATTGTAATATTGGTAGATAAAAAATAGAAGCAACAAAACAAGTTGTATTAAAACACTAAGCTGAAAAACGATTAGAAATAAAAATCTAGTCGTTTTTTTATTGAAAGAAAGGAGTTTTATGTGAAAAAATTAGAACAACTAAGACAAGAGTCAAAAGAAATAAAAGATAAAATTGATGATACAGAAGAGAGATTAAGGCAAGAAATAAATCAAGTGTACAAGTTAGCAGGTAAA
>CAMYEJ010000098.1 GCA_947254665.1 uncultured Peptoniphilus sp. | reverse complement strand
GAATGGTCTTTAAAATGCATTCTTATTTTATATTTTATCTCTAAATTTTTATCTTAAAATTGACTATTATAAATCTTTTCTATTTTATTAAAAATAAAAAAAGCGCCACATGCGCTTATTTTATAAGCTGTGGCACTTAGTCCATTGCAATAACTTCTTTTCCATTGTAAAATCCGCAGCTTGGGCACACTCTGTGTGGAAGCTTAGCCTCATGGCAGTTAGGGCATTCTACAACTGTAGCTTTGTTTAATCTATAGCTTGAAGCTCTTCTCTTATTTCTTCTTTGTTTTGATGTTTTCCTCTTTGGTACAGCCATTCTTACACCTCCTCATTAAAGAGATTTAGTAATCCCTCAAATCTAGGGTCAATTTCCCTTTCATGTTCACAATCACAAGGACCTTCGTTTAGATCCTTTCCGCATACTGGACATAGTCCTTTACAGTTCTCACTACAAAGATGTTTATTATTTGTATCTGAGATGACTTGGGATATGATTATGTCTGAAAGATCGATCCCATCTGCTTTTAGTTCAAAATATTCAGTCATTGCATCGTCGTAATCTTCTAAGTTACCTAAATCTTTTATAAAATAGCAACATACGAATGACTCTACGTCCTTTTGCAATTTCTTTAGACATCTGTCACAAGAAGTATTATACTTATATTTCATGTATAAATCAAGTTTAATTTCTGGATTTAAATTATATAATACTCCTCTATACTCTATTGGAAACTCTATATCTATTCCGTCAAGTACATAGTCGCTTTCATTTTCTTCAAGAAATCCTTTAATTTCCCAGGTTTTATCCGGTGATTCAAGGAAATTCTTTACATTTAAAATCATATTATCACCTCAAAAGCGCTATAATATTTTATACTTTTTTTGCAAATTTGTCAAGAATTTTAAATATTATAAAAAAATCCCGAGATAAACTCGGGACAATTTTTAAGCTAATGCTATCATTTCTATTTCAATTGGTGCTCCCTTTGGTAGTGCAGCCACTTGAACGCATGACCTAGCTGGTTTATGATCTGAGAAGTATCTTCCGTATACTTCGTTTACCTTTGCGAAATCATTGATATCTGCTAAGAATATTGCAACTTTGATTACTTTATCTAGTGATGAACCTGCATTTTCAAGAATTGCTTTGTTGTTTTCTAATGATCTTTCTGCAGCTTTTTCAATAGTTTCTGTAACTAGTTCTCCTGTTGCAGGGCATAGTGGTATTTGTCCTGATGTAAAAATCATTCCGTTTGCTTTAATTGCTTGTGAATAAGGTCCAACTGCTGCTGGAGCTTTTTCAGTGTGTAGTACTTCCATTATTTTTCCTCCTTTTGATTTTCATCATCCCAAAGTCTTTCCAAATTATAGTACTCTCTTTCATCTCTGTGGAATACATGTACTATTATATCACCATAATCAAGAAGTATCCACCTCATGGAATTTTGTCCTTCTTTATTATTGACAAATTCTTTTGCTTCTGCCATTTTATCTTCGATTTCATCGGCAAGAGCTCTCACTTGGTTAGAAGAATTACCGCTTACTATTACAAAGTAGTCGGCAACGCTTGATAGCCTCTTGATATCAAGAATTTTTATATCTATTCCAAGCTTATCTTCGCAAGATTTCTTAATTATTTCTAACTTCTTATTAGTATCCATAGTACCTCCTATTCAATTCCCAAACTTCTTACAAGTTCTCTACTCTTTTCTTTGTCGTAAATAAAGTAGGAAATTCTATTAATGTATTTTGGATTTCCTGGCAATGTCATGGTTTCCATATTGCTTAAATCACATCTTGTTATATTTTTACCCATTTCAACCAAGTTTTCAAAAGGAATATTCGTTTTTGTGTGAAGTTTATAAGAATTTAATATTTTTGGTACTCCTAAGATTCCTCTTGGAGTCTTAAGTGTATGAATGAAACTCGTTACAAATTCTCTTTGCGCACCTACTCTTCCTAGGTCCGCATCCTTGTATCCATGTCTAAATCTCAAAAATCCAATGGCTTTATTTCCATCTAGAGTTTGTAGTCCCTGTTTAAGATCTATTACTAGTGGCGGTTCATCCCATTCGTCGGTGTACTGCATATCCATTGGAACGTCTATTCCCACTCCTCCTACTGCATTTACAGAATCTTTTACAAAGTCATAGTCTATTGCTAGGAAGTATGGAATATTTGTTCCAAGCATTTCATTTACAGTCTTAAGGGTAAGTTCTGGACCTCCATAGCTGAAGGAATGGTTTAATTTTTCTTTGTTTCTCTTTCCATCTATGCTTACTCTTGAGTCTCTTGGTATGGATATCAAGCTTATTTTATCAGTTTTGTAGTTAAAGTTAAAAAGTATCATGGTGTCAGATCTAGAACTCTTCTTGCTATTTATATCTAGTTTGTCTGCGCCCATAAGTAAAAATGTTATATTGTCATTACTTGCCCTTAGTCCATCTAGAATATCTGAAGGATTATCTGCTCCCAGTTTTGAAACTGTAAATACGAGCATTCCTGCAGCTATTATTATGACTATTAATAGGGTTATAAAAAATCCTTTGAAAAATTTAGCCATTTCTCTTCTCCAATAAATAATTTCTAGTTTCTATAGTGGAAATATCTATAGATACTCTCTGTTTAATCAAAAATTCAATGTTCATGTCCAGTTTCATTATACAAGCAAGTACTATATCTTCGTAAGCCATATGTCTTACTTCATCTACCCCTTTAAACGCCCTGCTCGGCTCTATATAGTCAGAGATGAAGATAATCATATCAAGCATCGTCATAGGAATTCTACCTGTTGTATGAGCTGCTATAGCTTCTAAAATCTCTTCGTCTTCTATTTTATAATCGACTCTTGCTTTTATAGGTCCCACATAGGTGTGGATCAATTTATTATTTTCAAGATACTTCTTAGGAAGCTTAACATTATATAGTTTCGCTGCGAATTCCTCTCCCTTTTCATACTTCGCGCAGTCGTGTATAAGTCCTGCTAAATATGCCTTGTCCTCATCTACATCATAGACCTTGGCAAGCCTCTTTGCTGTATTTGCAACTTGTAGAGAGTGTTCATATCTAGATTTTTTTAAATTTCTCCTTAAATCTTCCTTAATTAGTTCGATACTAATCATAGAGACCTTCCTTTTCTATATATGAAATAACATCATCTGGTACCAGGTACTTTATGCTTCTACCTTCTTTTACCCTATTCCTTATATCGGTAGAAGAAATTTCGTACCGTGGTATGCTTGCTAGATATATTTTTAACCCAAATTCCTTCTTTAGGTTATCTATTTTTTCATGAATCTTTAATTTGTCATCGTAATCCGGTCTAATTGCAACGATAAATCTCGTGAGTTTTGAAATTTTTTCAAAATTTTTCCAAGACCTAAGTAGAAATAAGGTATCTGTTCCGATTATAAAATAATATTCATCCTGAGTCTTGGAAAGTTCAGTCATCGTATCAACAGTGAAAGATTTACCTTCCCTCTTGGATTCAATATCTAGCACTTCAAAATCCCTATTGTCAGAAGTTGCAATTACTGTCATCTCATATCTTTTTTCGCTTGAAACTTCTAATTTCTTATGAGGAGGATCTCCCGTTGGGATAAAGTATATCTTATCCAGGTTAAAATCCTCCTTAATATGCTCAGCTATCATAAGATGTGCCAAGTGAATAGGATTCATAGTGCCGCCCATAATTCCTATCTTCATAGCTCTATCTTTTTATTTTCCTTTGATTCTCTATAAAGAGTTAGTTTTTTTCCTATTAGATTTACAAAATCAGCTCCAGTAGCTTCGATTATTTCATCTACTACTTCTTTTCCTTCTACAGGAGAGTTTTGTAAAAATGTTATTTTTATAAGTTCATGGCTCTCTAAAGACGCGTCTATTTGGGAAAGTAAACCTTCTGTTATCCCACTCTTGCCCACCTGGATAAGTGGCTTTAAATCGTGGGCTAGGCTCTTTAGATAAGCTCTCTGTTTTGAATTAATCATACTACCTCACTTAAAAAATTCAAATTCGAATCCGCCTATGATTACAGTGTCATCATCGGTTGCTCCAAGTTCACGAAGTTTATCGATGACTCCATTTTTCGAAAGATTTTCTTGGAAATATCTAACTGAATCTCTGTCGTCAAAATTGGTTGAGCGAAGAAGTTTATCTATATAAGGTCCATCAACAGTGTATTCACCGTAGCTATTTACATATACCTTTATTCCTTCTTCTCTTTCTGGAAGAACGTATTCTATATCATAGGTTTCTTCTTCTAGTTCTGTAGTGTTTACAAGATGTAGTACATACTTCATAAGTTTGTCCACATTCTTTGTAGTTGCAACAGAACCTGAAAATATTTCGTACTTATCTCCCAGTTCTTCTTCCACTTTTTTTAGACCTTCTTCAGAACCAGGAATATCCATTTTGTTCATAAAGATTACCATAGGTTTTTCCATAAGTTTTTCGTTATAGCCTTTTAGTTCATCCATTATCTTGTAGAAATCAGAGATTGGATCTCTTCCTTCAGATCCAGATGCGTCTATAACATGGATCAAAACCTTGGTTCTTTCTATATGGCGTAAAAATTCGTCCCCAAGTCCAATTCCTTCAGATGCACCTTCAATAAGTCCAGGTATGTCTGCAAGGACAAAACTTTCTTCTAGACCAAGACTTACAACACCAAGGTTTGGTTCAAGGGTAGTAAAATGATAGTTGGCAATCTTTGGTCTCGCATTTGAAACCACTGATAAAAGCGTAGATTTACCCACGTTTGGAAAACCAACTAATCCAACATCCGCAAGCATCTTAAGTTCTAGAATGATATCTCTATTTTCACCTAAGTTGCCAGCTTCCGCAAAAGATGGCGCCTGTCTCGTAGAGTTTTTAAACTTTGCATTTCCTCTACCGCCTCTGCCGCCTTTTGCAATTATATATTCCATATTTGGCTTATTTAAATCGACTATTACTCCGCCGGATTCTTCGTCCTTAACAAGAGTTCCCACCGGTACCTTTAGGATGATATCTTCACCCTTTGCACCGTATTTTAGTTTACTCATGCCATTTTCACCATTTGGAGCTTTGTATTTTCTTTTGTATCTAAAGTCCATCAAGGTGTGTATACCTGTGTCAGTCTTTATAATTACACTGCCACCTCTACCACCATCTCCGCCATGTGGACCACCTGCTGGTTCGAATTTTTCTCTTCTCCATGCAACAGCTCCATCTCCACCTTTGCCGGCTTGGACATTGATATGTGCTTTATCTATAAACATATTAACCTCCAAAATATTATATCACATGATGATTTTATG
>CAMYEJ010000097.1 GCA_947254665.1 uncultured Peptoniphilus sp. | reverse complement strand
GTCTTGATATTACTAATTTTTATAACGTTTAATATATTTTCAGTTTTTTTTATAAGAAAAAATTTAGAAGCGATTCGAGACATGAAGGAAGAAATACTATTTTTAGGAGGACTTAGAAAAGATGAAAAATAAAATAATAGCCTTTATTCTAAGTCTAATAATAGGAATTTCGATAGCAAGTAATGTTTATGCATACACACAAGAAATAGGGAAGGCAAAAGCATACTATAGTCATCCTGTAACTGGATCAATAGAAGATCCAGGGAATAATCCTGGAATAGGTCAAGGTATGACTGAAAATGTTCTTTCACCTCAAGCTCTTGTAGAAACTACTGATGATGGAAGAATATTTTTAACAGTTAGGTACAACCTTGCCAATTATATTAAGGGTGAAACTTTTGCAGTTCAAAACTACGGAGAACAAGATTTCTATTCTGTATCCGCTAAAATAACTGGACAGACAGAAGAAACAAGAGATTACAGATTCGAAATACCAAGTAAGAATGTAGTAGTTAGAACTTCATTATATGTAGCTCCAATGGGCAGAGATGTAATATTTTACTTTACAATATCTGACTTAGTAGAAGGAAATACTGATTTTGCAACACTTCAAAACATTAAATCTTCTACTGCGGGGATAAAAGACAAAGATTTAGAAGTAAATCAAAATATTAAAGAAAGCGAAATAAAAAATAATATATCAAAATCGGAAGACATAAAACAATCGGATAACAATGATGAAGTAGGACAGATGCTAGGCTCTAATGTTCAAGGAGAAAAGATAGAGCAGAAAGTTGTAAATTCTAAATTAGCAGCAGGTGATCTTGGATATAGCCACGGACTATTAACAAAAGATTCCGAAATAATAAAAAAATTATTTTATTCAGAAGATAAAAAAGAAGAGGTAAAAGAAAAAACTAAACCTGGCATGATTACCATGGCATTTATATATGGATTCGTAGGTTTGTTAGTAATAATGACCTCAGCACTTATGATTATGGCAATCCTATCATTTATTTATAAAGCAAAAGTTGAAGATGAATTAAATAAAAAAAGGAGTGAAATATATGAAAATTAAAAAACTCCTAGCGACAATAATTGTACTGGTAATACTTACAGCTTGTGTAGATCAAAATCAAAGTAATAAAAAAAGCGAAGGACAATTAAGAATAGCTGCAACGTCAATTGCAACAGTCGACATAATGGAAAAATTGGACGTAGACTTAGTAGCGGTGCCTGATTCTGATATAGAAAATATTCCAGAAAGATACAAAGATGTACCTAAAATAGGTATGGCGATGACACCGGATATAGAAAAATTAAAACAACTACATCCTGACTATGTATTCTCTCCGGTATCATTAATATCGGATCTACTTCCTAAGTATAAAGCTGCAAATTTAGATTATGGATTTTTAAATTTAAACAATGTGGACGGAATGTATAAGTCCATTGAAGATTTGGGAAACCTTTTAGATAGAAAAAAAGAAGCAAAGGAATTGGTGGATGACTACAAAAAATTCATAGAAGATTACAAAGAAAAGCATAAGAATAAGAAAGCACCAAGGGTGTTAATACTTATGGGTTTACCAGGTTCTTTTGTAGTTGCTACAGAAAATTCATATGTTGGAAGCTTAGTTAAATTAGCAGGAGCTGAAAATGTTTATGAAGGCACTGATCAACAATTTTTAACTATAAATACAGAAGATATGCTTAAAAAAGACCCGGACATAATACTTAGAACTGCACATGCAATGCCAGACGATGTAAAGGAAATGTTTAAAAAAGATTTTGCTGAAAATGACATTTGGAAACATTTCAGAGCCGTAAAAGACAATAAAGTATATGACTTAGATTATAAAAAATTCGGAATGAGTGCTAAATTCGACTACAAAGAAGCGCTTGATGATTTAGACCAACTGTTCTATGAAAATACATCTAATGAAGAAAGTAACACTGGAGGAAATGGCAATGAAAAAAAGTAGAGTTGTTTTCATATATATAGTATCAATAATCATACTACTAGCTCTTACACTTTATTCTGCCAAGACAGGCTCAATAGAGATGACTTTTAGTAAGATGATACGAGGGTTATTTGTAGAATACGATGCAGATGTAGCAACCATATACGATTTGAGATTTCCAAGAATAATAATAGCAATACTCGCAGGAGCAGCTTTAGCCACATCGGGGGTACTCCTCCAAGCGGTGATGCAAAATCCACTAACAGATCCAGGAATAATAGGTATATCTTCGGCAGCAAGTCTATCAGCGAGCATAGTAATGATACTTTTTCCAAAACTCTATTATTTAACACCAGCTTTTTCGGTTATAGGAGGACTTCTTGCATATATTCTAATTTATTCACTGGCATGGAATGGTGGATCAAATCCTATAAAACTAATTCTAGTTGGTGTCGCACTTAACATGACTCTTATGGGAATAAATGAAGCAATCAAATCGATGATGGGTGGAAATCTTACCAATGTACAGTCGATTATCGAAGGGAACGTAGCACAGAAAACCTGGGCAGATGTGAAGATAATGGCAATCTATGGAATAATCTTCCTTGTCATATCTCTATTTACAGTACGAACAGCAAACCTACTTCAGCTCGAAGATCAAACTGCAAAATCACTTGGAGTAAATGTAAACAGAGATAGATTTATTCTGGCACTAATAGCAATAATTTTAGCATCAGTATCAACATCAATAGTGGGAGTCATAGGTTTCTTGGGACTAGTAGTACCACATATAGGAAGAATAATTCTTGGATCAAATCACAAGAGACTCATACCATACTCAATGATACTAGGTGCTATTACATTACTATTATCAGATACATTAGGTAGGATAATAGCCTATCCATATGAAATAAAGCCATCTGTTGTTATGACAGTAGTAGGTGGAATATTCTTTATAACATTACTTAAAATAGGAGGAAAAAATTATGGAAATTAAACATCTATTTTTCTCCTATGATAAAAAGATGATAATTAAAGATTTAAATTTAAAAATTGAAAAGGGAAAGATAACAACATTACTCGGTGCAAACGGCTGCGGAAAGTCAACTTTATTTAAATTAATATCTAGAGTTGAAAAACCAAAGATGGGACTGATAACCTTAGATGGCAAAAATATAAAAAATATAGACAGAAAAGATTTTGCGAAGAAGGTAGCCATAGTTAGACAAAAAAATCAAATCTCTGGAGATATAAGAGTTGAAGAATTAGTGTCTTATGGAAGAAACCCATACCTTGGATTTATGCAAAAGCCAAATCAAGATGACAAGGACAAAGTAGAACAGGCAATAGAAGTATGTGGTCTAGAAAAAATAAGAAATGAAAAAGTTAACTCACTGTCAGGGGGGCAAGTACAAAGAGCTTGGATTGCAATGGCAATAGCTCAGGACAGTGAAATATTACTACTAGATGAGCCGACAACATATCTAGACATAAAATATCAATTAGAAATCTTGAAACTAGTTAAAGATTTAAATAAAAATCTTGGAAAGACAATAATCATGGTTCTCCATGACATCAACCAATCAATAGAATATTCGGACACCATAGTAGGAATGATGAAAGGTAAAATTGAATTTCAAGGAAAGGCAAAAGAAGTGCTTACAGGAGAGAAAATAAGTAAAATCTACGATACAAAATTAAAAATCGTAGATATAGAAGATAGAAAGTATGTAGTGGCTGAAGAATAAAGGAGGCAAAATGAAGGGAATGATAATATATTCATCAAAAACGGGCAATACAAAAAAGATGGCAGAAAAAATTTATGAAGTCTTAAAAGATGAACACCAGATGATGATAAAAGACATAAGAGATGCACCTAAAGTAGAACAATTTGACTTCATACTTTTGGGTGCCTGGATCGATAGAGGGACCTTAGAGACCAAGGCATTAAAATTCTTAAAGACAATAAAAAATAAAAAACTTGGCTTATTTGCGACCTTGGGAGCAATGCCAGACTCAGAACATGGAAGGAAGGTGATAAAAAACTTAGAGAATCTTTTAATAGACAGGGACTCCTTGGGACAATACATATGCCCAGGGCTAGTTGATCCCAAGATGATAGAAAAATTAAGAGGAATTACAGGACTAGTAGTTCCAAAAAAGATAAAAGAAAAAATGATACAAACAGGTCTTGAATCTAGAAAAGCAACAGATGAAGAACTAGAACAAGCAGCAGAATATTTTGCAAAAAGTATAAAAGAAACCGCTTAAAAAGCATACAATTTTAAATAAAAAGTTAGAAAGGAATGATTAAATGAACAATAAAAAAGAAAAGCTAAACATTATTAGCTTACACAAGAAGGTAGCCTTAGGCTTATCAATAATAACAATGTTAGGAAGCACACAACCAGTTTTTGCCTTTACACCAGCTAAAGCTTCAACAATTAAACAAATAGCAGAAAAGGCAGATGAAATTCTAAACAATGACAAAATATTAAAACACCTAATGGGGACAGGTTATATAAAATATACTGATGGTTATATTTATGATTCAGCGATAAATAAGGAAAATGCTAAATTTTATAACGGAAAGATGTATGTTAAAGATGCATTAAGAGTTCCTTCATCATTGATAGAAGAAACACCTTGGTTTGAAATATTTAGCGATGCGGCGAGATATAAATTATCAAAAAATTCTGTTGAAGAAAAAATAGCAGAAAGTTATGCAAGCAATTTAGCAAATATATTAGCAACATATGAATACTATGGTGAAAATAAGCTAAAAGAAGATGGAGAATATACAATAGATTATACATTCTTAGCAGCAAATGGGGAGGAACTACCTGGTGTAAAGGATTTATTTTCAAAAATGTCTGTTACAAAATGGGGAAATGATATAGATATAGACTTTATTACTAACCCTGAAAAGACAAATGGAATTGAATCAATTTATTTAGAACCAATATTTGGGACAAAACAAATTCCAGTTACTTTGGGTAATGCAATTAATCCAGAAGATCATCAAAACTCAAATGCAATTTCTATTTCTATTCCAACTGAATTAGGAGCAAAAGCACTTACTGGTAAAATTAAGTATAAAGATAAAACAGGAAAGACATTAGAAACTCCACAATTTTTCCTATCAATTAATTGGGGGAAAAATAGAAAAGATAAAGAAATTAACAAACTATACAACGAAAGAACAAGGGCAAGGCTTGGATATTGGATAATAAGAGGAGAGCAAGCAAAGAAAGCTTTACCAGATAATTCAAAACAATATAAAGAAGTTAACAATGCGATTTCTGAATTAGAGAAGCTTAAATCTGAAGAACAACTTGAT
>CAMYEJ010000096.1 GCA_947254665.1 uncultured Peptoniphilus sp. | reverse complement strand
ATCCATAATTTCTTGGATCTACATTTCTTGGAAACTCGGATATCCAACTTCTGAGTCCCATTGTATAATCGGCGCTTTAATCGGTAGTTTCATTGGACTTACAAAATCTTTTGAAGGTATAAATTTCAAAGCGTTACTTAAGATTTTAATTGGATTTATTGCTGTTATGATTTTAAGTTTTATTCTTGGATATATTATCGTAACCATTATTAAAATAATATTTAAAAATCACGACAGGACCAAGGTGAAGAAGCCTTTTAACATTGCAAATATCTTAAGTTCCATGGCTCTTAGCTTTATGCATGGTGCTCATAATGGTCAAAAGCTTGTAGGTCTTTTCTTGGTTGTATTTATTACTCTTAATGAAGGATACAAGATAGATGGCGCTTATCCTATTTGGATTACTTTAATTCTAGCAATTGCTATGGGAGTTGGAACTTCCATCGGTGGCAAGAAGATTATTAAATCTGTGGGAATGCACCTTGTGAACTTAGAAAATTATGAAGGATTTTCTGCTGATTTAAGTTCTTTTATAGTTTTACTTATAGCAACTTTAATAGGTCTTCCTATAAGCACGACACACTCTGTAACTTGTTCTGTTATGGGCGTTGGAGCTTCAAAGAGACTTAGCAGCATCAATTGGAAGTTTGGGATGAGGATGGCTCTTGTTTGGATACTTACTCTACCAGCTACTGTATTTCTTGGATATATTTTTAGTAAATTTATATTTTTATTTGTAAGGTGAGTTATGAAAAAGAAAAATTTTGATTATTTTGATAGTTTTAAAAAGATGATTGAAGGCACTATGGCGGCATCGAGACTTCTTGATGAAATTATAAGTAATTATAAGGCAAGTGACCTATTTTTAAATATGAATTCGATGCATGAGATTGAACATTCAAACGATGAAATTATTCATATTACAATGAATAATCTTATTAAGGAGTTTGTACCTCCAATTGAAAGACAGGATATTTCATTACTTATTGAAACTCTGGACGACCCAACGGACTCCATAGAAGATGTACTTCTTGCTTTATACATGCTAAATGTAGATGTAATTAGACCTTGTGCTCTAGAGATGTCCAAATTAATAGTATCTGCAGTGGATATGCTATATGAAGTAATTATAGAATTTAATTCTAAAAGCAATAGTTCTTCTCTTAAAGATAAAGTTATCGAAGTAAATAGAATCGAGGAAGAAGGAGATAAGATTTATCTAAATGCAATGAGAGATCTATATGTAAAAGAAGATAATGCAAAGACTCTTATTATTTGGACTAGAATCTTAGATAGACTTGAAATGTGTCTTGACGACATTGAAAAGTGTGCTAATCTTATTGAATCAATAGCTCTTAAGAACTTTTAGAATATAGATGGAGTTTATACTTGTTATAAATTCTGCGTAAAGGTATAATAAAAAAGGTTAGAGGTGACAAATTGAAAGTTGCGATTATTTTATGCGCCGGAGAAGGAACTAGGATGAAATCAAATCTTCCTAAGGTTCTTCATAAAGTTTCTGGCGAAGCACTATCAAGTCATGTTATCGACTCCTGTAGAGATGCGGGAATTGATAAAATTGTACTTGTATGTGGCTATAAAAAAGAAAAAGTAATTGAATATTATAAAGATGAAAATGTTCTTTTTGCAATTCAGGAAATAGGACCAAATGCGCCTTATGGAACTGGATTTGCAGTTATGTGCGCAGATGAATTTTATACAGATGATGATACTGTCATCGTCTTAAATGGTGATGCACCACTTATTACAAAAGAAACTATAGAAGAATTCTTGGATTTTCACGAAAAAAATTCTTACGTTTCAACTGTTTTAACCGCTAAGGTAAAAGATCCATACGGTTACGGTAGAATTGTAAGAAATGAATCTCTATCTGTTGAGAGAATCGTTGAAGAAAAGGATGCTACTGAATTAGAAAAGAAAATCCATGAAATCAATTCTGGTATTTTTGCCTTTAGTGGAAAGATACTAAGAGAGTACTTAAAAAAGCTAGATACTAATAATGCTCAAGGAGAGCTTTATTTAACTGATATTTTAGGAAAACTTACTGAGGATAATATCCCTGTTGGAGCATATATTGCCAATGATTCAAATGAAATCATGGGAGCAAATTCAAGACTTGAACTTGAGGAGCTTGAAAGGTTATTTAATCGTAGAAATATTGTAAAACTTATGGAAAATGGAGTAAGTTTTATAAATATAGATCAGGTTGTAGTCGAAAAAAATGTAGAAATTGGAGCAGATTCAGTAATTTATCCTGGAGTTGTTCTTCAAAGAAATACTAAAATAGGAAAAAATGTTCTGATTTATGGAAATTCTAGAATCGATAATTCCATAATTGGAAATGATGTTAAGATAGATAGTTCTACCATCGAGGACTCCGAAGTAGGAGATGAAACAACCATTGGACCTAATGCACATCTAAGACCTAAATCCAAGATAGGAAAAAAGGTGAAGTTAGGAAACTTCGTTGAAGTTAAAAATTCTACTTTAGGTGATGGAACAAAGGCATCTCATCTTGCCTATATAGGTGATGCGGATGTTGGTGCAAATGTAAACATCGGATGTGGAGTAATCTTTGTAAACTATGATGGTAAGAATAAATTTAGGTCCGTAGTTCATGATCATGGATTTGTAGGATCTAATTCAAATATTGTTGCGCCGGTTGAAATAGAAGAATATGGCTATGTTGCTGCTGGCTCTACGATTACAAAAAATGTTAGTAAGTTTCAACTTTCTATAGAAAGATCACATCAAAAAAATATTGACGATTGGGTAAAAAGAAAAGGTTTAGGAGGAGAAAAATGAATTTAGAAAACGGAGATATTCAAATCTTCACAGGTAATTCTAACAAAGCTTTAGTAGCTAAAATCTGTGAAAGTCTAGGAGTAAAACAAGGAAACTGTGTAGTTAACAAGTTTTCAGATGGAGAAATTCAAATCGACATCAACGAAACTGTAAGAGGAAAAGATGTTTACATTATTCAATCTACATCAAATCCTGTAAACGACAACTTGATGGAAGTTTTGATCTTAGTAGATGCCCTTAAACGTGCATCAGCTGGAAGAATAAACGTAGTTATGCCTTACTATGGATATGCAAGACAAGATAGAAAGACCAAGGCGAGAGAACCAATTACATCTAAACTAGTTGCAGACCTACTTGAAGTAGCTGGAGCTCAAAGAATTGTAACTATGGATTTACATGCAGGCCAAATCCAAGGATACTTCAATGTTCCAGTGGATCATCTAACAGCTATTCCATACCTTTCAGAATATTTCAAAGAAATAGTAAATGAGGATCCAGGTAATTTCGTAGTAGTTTCTCCTGACCTAGGTGGAGTTACTAGAGCAAGAAAATTTGCAAATAGACTAAACTTACCAATCGCTATTATTGAAAAGAGAAGACCTAAACCAAATGTTTCAGAAGTTATGAATATCATTGGAGAAATAGATGGAAAGAACTGCATTCTTATTGATGATATTATAGATACTGCGGGAACTATTTGTAAAGCAGCAGAAGCACTTAGAAAAAATGGTGCTAAGAAAGTATACGGCTGTGCAAGCCACGGAGTACTTTCAGGAGAAGCATTTAATAGACTTGAAAATTCTATAATGGAAAAGTTTGTAATTTCAAATACAATAGCAGTTCCAGAAGAAAAACTTGGAAAAGTTCTTGAAGTTGTAAATGTTGCGCCTATTTTCGCTTCAGCTATCAGAAGAATAAATGGAAATAAATCTGTTTCCGAAATGTTTGACTAAATGTTTGTAATAGTTGGACTAGGAAACCCTGGTTCAAAGTATGAACTCACAAGACATAATATAGGTTTTTTAACTATAGATAGGCTCGCTAAGAGAGAAGGAGCAAGGGTCGATAGGATTAAGTTTAAATCTTTAATCGGAGAGATTAATATAAATGGAGAGAAGGTCATCCTCGTGAAACCTCAAACATTTATGAATCTTTCTGGAGAAGCAGTTAGAGAAGTGATGAATTTCTACAAGGTGGATTTAAAAAATCTATTGGTGGTGGTAGATGATATTGACATCACACCATTTACTCTTAGACTTAAAAAAAGTGGAAGTGCTGGATCTCACAATGGAATGAAGTCCATAATTTATAATTTAAATGATGATAAATTTCCTAGACTAAAGGTGGGAGTTGGCAATAATGAAAGAAAGATCGACCTAGCAAACTATGTTTTAAGTGGGTTTGAAAAGAAGGACCAGGAAAAATTAGAAAATATAATCGACGCATCCTGTGATGCGATTTTAGATTTTATAAAACATGGTGCCGATTATGTAATGAATAATTATAATAATAAGCTGTCTGAATGACAGCTTTTTTGTGGTGAAGCATGGATTTAGTAAAAGATATTTTTAAAAATTTAAAAGTATATAAGGACTTCATAAATTACCTTAATAGGGATAATTCTGCGGGATTATTTGGATGGTCTGAGGGAGCAACTGGAGCTTTTGTATATACAATCTCTGAAGATTTTAAAAATACAATTGTCATTTGTAAAGATGAGACCAGGTGTAAAAAGGTTACAGAGGATATAAAAGCTTTGGGAAGAAAAGCATATTTCTATCCAGCGAAGGATTTATTCTTCTATGAAAGGGAATATAAAACTGAGGACAATCTGAAGGAAAGGTTACAAGCTAGATATAGCATTTATAAAGGTGATAAACCTACAATTGTAACTACTTTTAGGTCAATTAGGGATAAGATTTTAAATTCAAAAATCTTTAACGACAATATTAGAAAGATTGAATTTGGAACGGATATTGATCTAGATGAATTTGTAAACTATCTTTTAAAGGTTGGATACGAGAGAACTATACAGACCGAAACACTGGGAGAGTTTTCCATAAGAGGTGGAATAATAGACATCTATTCGCCAAATGGTGCCTTTAGAATTGAACTCTTTGACACAGAAGTGGATTCCATTAGAAAGTTTGACATAGAAAGCCAAAGATCTCTAGAAAATTTGGATAAATGTGAGATTGTCCCTGTAAAAGAACTTATCCTAGAGGAAGATGAATTTTTAAAAATAAAAAATAAGATTGAAAATAAAATTAAAAAGACCAAGGACGAGGCTGCGAAGGAAAGATTAGAGGAAAAATTTGGACCTTACCTCGACGCTTTAGAAAGTAAAACTCTACCAAAAAATATAGATCTAATTCTTCCATTTATTGACGAAAAATATTTATCTTCTATTGCCGATTACATGGAAGATAAACTATTTGTATTAGAAGATCCTAGATTCATACTAGATGGTGAAAATGACAAGGAAGAAATATTCTTAGAAAATCTTGCAGATCTTATGTCTAGAGGTGAAATTACAGAATCGTTCGAGGAAGTTAGAT
>CAMYEJ010000095.1 GCA_947254665.1 uncultured Peptoniphilus sp. | reverse complement strand
AATATTTTTTTATTTAAATGACATTCATATACTAATATGGTAAAATATAAATATATGGAAGAAAAGGGGGTAACTATGAACAACTTTTATGAAGATTTATTCAAAAAACAAAGTGAGATGTTAGAAAAAATGGGTCTTAGTTTCTTTACAAATGAAAACCAATTTCTAGATGGGAATTTTATGAAATCTTATATGGAAAATACCAAGAAATTCCAAGAAGATTTCGTAAACAAATACTTTGACAAGGAAAAGGTAAAAGAAAACTTAAAGGCTATTAATCCGATGCTTGGTGACTACTACGACAGATATGTTGAAAACATATTAAATATGAATGCATTTGATTTCAACGAATATCTAAAGAGTCCAGAAGAGTTTTCTAAAATGTATAGAGATAGTTTTGATTCCTATATGAGAGCTTATGATCTTTACAAAGATATCTACAAAGCTCCTGAACTTGCGAAAGAAAACTTCGAAAAGTCACTTGAAAAATACAAAGATCTTTCAATTTCATATTTAAAAGAAAATGTATTTAAACTTATGCCAGAAGCACTTAAGAAAGAATTTGAAAAATCTCTTGATGATGCTGATACTAAAGGTGCTGCTTTCAAAGAAATGCTAAGCCCTTGGGAATTCTCAGGTGCAGATATGAAAGATTACTATCTTGAAGCTATGAAATCAAGACCTGCTTTAGTAGTTAAATTCCTAGAAGATATGGATAGTAGGATGAATCTTTCTCTTAATGCTGTTGAAAATTTAGATAGCTCTGAATATACAAAAGAAATAGTTAAACTCCAAAGAAAATATCTCAAAGAATATGTAGATTATGCTAAGAAATTATGCGACTACAATGACGCTATCTACAAAATTCTAAAGGAAGCGACTGAAAGCACTATTGAAGATATGAAGAAAGACTTCAACGAACTTAAAGAAAACAAATCATTTGAAGATTTCTACAAGTATCTAAATAATATTTACAAGAAAAACATGGACAAGCTTAAAGATCAAGAACAAGTAAACAAACTTGTTGAAAAGACTCTTGAAGCTGTAAGAACTTTTAAAGAAGATGCTGAAAAGATGATGAAAGAGTATAGAGAACTTACAGAAGTTTCTCGTAAGAGCGAAGTGGATTCACTTAAAGCAGAAGTTCAAGCTCTTAAAGATAAGATTGCAGCTTTAGAAGCAAAACTAGACAAATAAAATTATAAGAGAGGTTATGCCTCTCTTTTTTGTTTAAATCTATGGAATATAAAAACACACTGAAATTTACCAGTGTGTTTTTGTTTTTGTTAAATTATTTTGTATATATCTTTTATGGTGGTGTTATTCTTTTCTAGATATTTTTCTAAATCTTCTAGGATTTCTTTCACTCCATAAGGATTCATAAAATTATATGTGCCAACTTGGACAAGTTTTGCCCCAGCCATTATAAATTCTAGTACATCTCTATATCCTGCTACTCCTCCGATTGCCATGACAGGGATATCTACTGCATGTGCAACTTGATGCACCATTCTAAGAGCTATAGGTTTTATCGCTGGTCCTGAAAGTCCCGCGTATACATTGTCAAAGACTGGTTTTCTTTTATCTAGATCTATCGCCATACCTAAGAATGTATTTACAAGGGAGATTCCATCTGCTCCACCTTCTTCAACTGCAAGCGCATTTTCCACAATATTTTCTGCGTTTGGAGAGAGTTTCACGACAATTTTATGTTTAGATATATCTTTTATCTTTCTAGTGATCATCTCAGATGATTCGCACTTGATTCCAAAAGCCATTCCTCCTTCTTTTACATTCGGACAGGAAATGTTTAGCTCTATAAAATCAAATTCGTAATCGTTTAATATTTCAGCTGATTTTAAATATTCATCCAGGGTATTTGAACCTAAGTTTACAAATATTCTTGGACCGAGGTTTGTCATATCTTTTAATTCGTGTTTAACAAATTCATGAATGCCAGGATTTTCTAGTCCAATACTATTTAGAAGTCCAGATGGTGTCTCTTGAAGTCTGATTCCACTGTTGCCTGGTTTTGGATTGAAAGTGACTCCCTTTGATGAGATGCCACCGATTAAATCTACTGGATAGTAATCCTTGTAATCTTCGCCATAACCGTACGTTCCGGAAGCGCCTACTAGAGGATTTTTAAATTTTACTCCTAAAAATTCTGTTTCAAGTCTATTCATAAATATCACTTCCTAAGAATATTGGTCCTTCTTTGCAAGTTCTTTTGTTTCCGTTCTTTGTCTTGCAAGTACAACCAAGGCAGGCTCCAACTCCACATGCCATCTTCGTATCAAGGGATACGTAGCATGTAGAATTTTCTTTTAGAGAGAGCTTAGTTATGTTTTCAAGCATAGCCTCTGGTCCGCAGGCGTAGATTAATTTTTCTTCTTTGAAGTCGATGATATCAGTTATGAATCCGCCTCTTTTAACAAAGATTTCCACTCCCAATTTTTCTAAGTCGTAGAACATCTCGTCAAGTTTTGTCGTTTCATCTAGTCCGAGGTAGAGTTTTACTTTTGCATCTCTATTTTTCTCTTTTATTCTCTTTGCAGTTAAATACATTGGAGCTGTTCCCACTCCTCCGCCGACGAGTGCCACCTTGTCCACATCTATATCAAATGAATTTCCGTATGGTCCGTAGACTTTTATTGAGTCTCCTTCTTTTAAATTTCTTAGAAGGTTCGTTCCAACTCCTCTTTCTTCAACTAGAAACTCCAGTCCATCTTCTACATTGTAAATGGAAATTGGTCTAGATAGGGTTGGATAATTTTCCCAAGATCTAAGCATGTAGAACTGTCCGGCTTTAGCTTCAACTTCAAAGTCTGTCTTTAAAAAAAAGTATCTGTCGTCAATATCTATATTTTTTAATACTTTGCAGATCATATTTCTTCAAATTGTGTTATTGAGTCACAGTATTCGCATCTGTACTCTTTGGTTTCCCTGTTAACTAGGTAGAATTTGTGTTCTTCTACTTTTTGGTCGTTGGTAATACATCTAGGGTTCTTGCAATGAATTACTCCTTCTACCTCTTCTGGAAGTTCCATTCTAATCTTGTCTACCCTTGCTCCGTCTTCGATAATATTTACAGTGGTGTGTGGTGCTATAAGTCCTAGTACTGTGAAGTCAAGTTTAAAATCTGTTTCTATCTTGATAAGATCTTTCTTGCCCATGGAAGTTGATCTTATACCTTGCATAAGAACTACAGGGTCTTCAACTTCATTTAATTTAAGTGCGTTAAAAAGTTTGATTCCGTCCCCTGCAACTATATGGTCTAGTACGATTCCTTTTTTAATCTTTGATACATTTATCATTTTATGCCTCCAATCCTAGAAGTGTCATTATAAGTGCCATTCTTACATACATTCCGAATTTTGCTTGTTGGAAGTATACTGCTCTTTCGTCATCATCTACATCGTATGAAATTTCATTTACCCTTGGTAGAGGATGCATAACGATCATATCCTTCTTAGCTAGGTCTAGTTTTTCTTTGTTTAGTATGAAGAAATCTTTTAATCTTACATATTCTTCTTCTGATACAAATCTTTCTTTTTGAACTCTACTCATGTATAGGATGTCTAGGTCCTTTATGCTTCCTTCTAAATCATCTGTTTCAACGTAGGATTCTTCCGGAAGTTCGCTTTTAAAAATCTTAGGCATCTTTAATTCTTCTGGGCTTATGAATACAAATTTTACATTTTCATATCTGTTCATCGCTCTTACAAGTGAGTGGATGGTTCTACCGAATTTTAAGTCGCCGCAGAATCCAATCTTTAGATTGTCAAATCTTCCTTTGTAATGTCTTATTGTAAGTAGGTCTGTCAAAGTTTGAGTTGGATGGTTATGGGCTCCATCTCCAGCGTTTATGATTGGCATAGTTTTTAAGTACTTGGTAGCAAGTAGTGCTGCTCCGTCCTTAGGATGTCTCATCGCACAGATATCAGCATAGTTTTCTACAGTTCTTAGAGTATCTACTAGTGATTCTCCCTTTGAAGTTGAAGAAACTTTTGCATCGGAAAAACCTACTACCCTTCCACCAAGTCTGTTCATTGCAGTTTCGAATGAAAGTCTGGTTCTAGTTGAAGGCTCAAAAAAAAGACTGGCTAAGACATATCCTTTACAAACATCCATGTACTTACGTGGGTTTGAAATAATGTCATCAGCCAGATCAAAAAGTCTACTTAACTCTTCAGTTGTGAAATCACGAGGTTCAATCAAATTCCTAACCATTATTATCCTCCTAAATGTATATTCTTTTTTTGTTCTTAAGAAGTTTACATCATAGAGAAAGTAATGTCAAGGTAAATTTAAAAAAATATTTATATTAAATTTAATTACCTACGGTTATGGTTTCCATTTCTTGTGTCCTATCAGGCATCACAAAATTAAATGGAAACTCGTGAAGTTTTTTAATCGCTTGGGTCTTGTATAGATCAATAACATCTACTTCAACCCCGCTTTGTGTTTTCTTAACGAAGTCACCGGTTATTTTATCCATTCTAATATCTGTGCTATTTAATTTAAGTCCCCAGGTTGCAAGATATGCAATATCACCGTAACTTAAATCTGTTTCCACATTATTGACAGCCATTTCCAAAAGTTTTGGAACTAATAGAATGGTGCTTGGAGATTTTAACTCCTTAAATATTTGCATAAGGAAACCTTGTTGCGCATCTATTCTTCCAAGGTCAGAATCCCTATAAGCCTTTCTCGCTCTTAAATAAGCAACAGTCTCTCTACCATTTAAGTGGTTTGTTCCTCTCTTTAAATCAATCTTAAGAGGCGGATAGATCCAGTTGTCTTCGTACTTGTAATCAGGTCTGTTCCACTCAATATCCACTCCACCTAGTGCATCAACCAGTTGTTCGATGATATCATACTTAACTACCACATAGTGATCGATGTATGTGTCGAGTAAATTTTCAATAGTATCTACAGCTAGAGGAACATCCCCAAGTACATATGCATCGTTTATCTTTCTCTCGCCATGAGCCTTTATCTTGACCCATGAATCTCTAGGTATTGATAAAACTTGTACTTTATTTTCAATAGCGTCTATAGATATAAGCATGATTGTATCAGATTGGCCTCTCTCTTTTGACTCTGGATTTGCAAGAGTAGAAGTACTTGTCGCACCAAGTAAGAGTATGTTTATCCTCTTTTTATTGTCGAATATATTTTTTTGTTTTTCTTTTTCTTCAGTCTGTCTTTTGAGTTTATCCACGCCTATTTTGGCAATTCCAGGCTTAGTTGCATATAAAAATATTAGTAATCCTGACAATGACAGCACTACTAAAACAAAGAAAACTTTGATAAGTTTCTTCATTAGTCACCTCTCTATAATAAATTTCACACGTGTGAATTTCTTTCTAAATATCTATGTATTTTATTACCTAAGTCTTTATTTTAACACATGAG
>CAMYEJ010000094.1 GCA_947254665.1 uncultured Peptoniphilus sp. | reverse complement strand
TTAGAAAAGCTTTTCAAACGAGTATTTTACTGTGTTTATTTAAAGCTTTACACTGACATGTGAGGTGATTAATTGGCAGATTTGAAACCAAAAGGCAATAGAATAAAAATTATTACAGGTCATTTTGGTTCTGGTAAGACTGAATTTTCTATAAACTACTGTCTATTTTTAAAAAAATATTATGAAAAAGTAGCAGCAATAGACTTAGACATAATCAACATGTATTTTAGAATTAGAGAGAAGACTGAGTTCCTAGAAAAAAATGGCGTAGAAGTCTACGGTTCAATTATGAAAAAGATGCAGGCGCTAGATATCCCTGCTGTGGATCCGCAGATTTTGATGCCCCTTGAGAGAGAAGAATATCAAGTTGTAATGGATATTGGAGGCAACCCAAAAGGCTCCTTATCCCTAGGTAGGTACAGAGAGCTTCTACATAAATCAGGCTACGATAACTATTTCATCATAAATAGAAATAGACCTGAGACAGCTGAAGTTTCAGATATTATTGCTTTTATTAAAAGTACAGAGGCTCATTCTCAAACGAGAATAAATGGACTTATTAATACAACTCATATGCTAAAAGACACTACCGTAGACGATGTACTATACGGTCAAGAAATAGTCGAAGAAGTTTCAAAACTTTTAAATATTCCAGTTATCTACACAGCTTGCATAAAGCCTGTCGCAGAACAACTTGAAAAAGAAAATTCGATTAAAAACGAAATTTTTCCAATCAATCTTTACTTTAGAGATGATTGGATGATTTGAGGAGGAAAAAATGGCAAAAGGTAGAGTAGAATTCAATGAATCAAGATGCAAAGGCTGCGGTCTTTGCGTAATTGCGTGCCCAAAAAACGTAATTGAAATCGATCCACACAAGATCAATGGTAAGGGTTATAGCCCTGCAACAGCTGCAAGACCAGAGGACTGTATTGCTTGTCAAAACTGTGCAATAACTTGTCCTGATTCAGTTATTTCAGTAATTAAAATAGGTTAGGGATGGTGATAAAATGACAAAGGTATTAATGAAAGGTAATGAAGCTGTAGGTGCAGCTGCTATAAAAGCTGGTTGCAAATACTTCTTTGGATATCCAATTACACCACAATCAGAAGTTCCAGAGTACTTATCAAGAGAACTTCCAAAAATTGGAGGTTGTTTCTTACAAGCAGAATCAGAAGTTGCTGCTATTAACATGCTTTACGGAGCATCAGGAGCAGGTGCAAGAGTTATGACTTCATCTTCATCTCCTGGAATCGCACTTAAACAAGAAGGAATTTCTTACATGTGTGGAGCTGAACTTCCAGCACTTATCGTAAACATGATGAGAGGTGGTCCAGGACTTGGATCTATCCAACCATCACAAACTGACTATTTCCAATCTACTAGAGGTGGAGGAAATGGTGACTACAGAACAATCGTACTTAGCCCTTCTACCGTTCAAGAAATGGTAGATTTAGTTATGCTTGGATTTGACCTTGCTGATAAGTACAGAAACCCAGTTGTTTTAATGGGTGACGGTGTTATCGGACAAATGATGGAACCTGTTGAATTTAAAGAAAGAACAGAAGAAGAACCAGCAAAACCTTGGGCAGCTACAGGTAGAGGAACCAGAAAAGAAAACAATATTATAAACTCAATCTATCTATCTGCAGATGAACTAGAAGTACACAACCATCATCTAATTGAAAAATATAAATCTATCGAAGAAAACGAAACAAGAGTTGAAGAAGTAGGTCTTGAAGAAGGCGTTGAACTTGTACTCTCCGCTTATGGTACTTCTGCAAGAATTTGTAAATCAGCTATGGGAATCCTTGAAAATAAAGGATTCAAAGTAGGACTAATAAGACCTATTACCTGCTGGCCATATCCATATAGTTCATTCAAAAAAATTCCAGAATCTTGTAAAGATATTCTAGTTGTAGAAATGAACCACGGACAAATGACAGACGATGTTAAGATTGCTACAGAAGGCCGTCAAAACATCCACTTCTTCTGCAGACTAGGTGGAAATATTCCAACAGCTGAAGAAGTAGCAGAAGCTGCACTTAAAGTATTGGAGGCTAAATAAATGAAGAAACCAGTATTAAAAGAAAACGAAACTTGTCTATACACATACTCAGAAGGCTTAACTGACGAAGTATTCCACTACTGCCCTGGATGTACTCACGGTATCATCCACAAATTAGTAGCAGAATGTCTAGTTGAAATGGGCCTTCAAGACAAAGCTATAGGCGTATGCCCAGTAGGTTGTTCAGTACTTGCTTATAAGTACTTCAACTGTGATATGTACGAAGCTGCTCACGGTAGAGCTCCAGCAGTTGCAACCGGTGCAAAGAGAGTTCATCCAGATAAATTCGTATTCACCTATCAAGGCGACGGAGACTTGGCTTCTATAGGTACAGCTGAAATCGTACACGCTGCCCACAGAGGAGAAAAGATCTCAACAATATTTGTAAACAACGCAATCTACGGTATGACAGGAGGACAAATGGCTCCTACTACTCTTATCGGTCAAGTAACCACCACTTCCCCATATGGACGTGATGAAGACTGGTCAGGTAAGCCACTTAGAATCTCTGAAATGCTTGCAACTATAGACGGCGCAAAATTTGTAGAAAGAGTTTCAGTTGATACTCCTGCAAATATCAGACGTGCAAAACGCGCAATCAAAGAATGTTTCCAACTACAACTTGATAATAAAGGCTTTGGTATTGTCGAAGTCCTATCCACTTGTCCTACTAACTGGGGACTTCCTCCAGTAGAATCACTTCAATGGTTAAGAGACAATATGATTCCATATTATCCACTTGGTAATTTTAGAAGAGGTGAATAAAATGACAAGAAAAATAGTAATGGCAGGATTTGGTGGTCAAGGTGTAATGGCAATGGGACAACTTATTTCCTATGCCGGCATGCTTGAAGGTAAACACGTATCTTGGTACCCATCTTACGGACCAGAAATGCGTGGAGGAGCTGCAAACTGTTCAGTAGTAGTATCTGAAGACCCAGTAGGATCTCCAATTATAGCAGTAGCAGACGATGTAATAGTAATGAATGAACCATCTCTTGCACTTTTTGAATCACATGTAAGACCTGGCGGAAATTTATTTATAAATTCATCACTAGTTAAAAAAGAAACCACAAGAACTGATATAGAAGTTCACAAAATTCCAGTAAACGACATCGCAATCGATTTAGGTAACGCAAGGGTTGCAAACATGGTTATGCTTGGTGCATATCTAAATGTAACTGAACTTGTAAAAGTAGAATCTGTAATCAAGGCATTTACTAAAGTTTATGGAGATAAGAAGAAGAAACTTATCCCAATAAACGAAAAAGCTATCGAAGCAGGCGGAAACGCAGCTGGCAAAGAATTTGTAGCTTCAGCAGAAAATAAAGTTGAATCTAAGACTCCAGAACACTACAAACACCTAAAGGGTGGCGAAGAAGAAATGAAGATCAACTATCTAAACGACGTTAGACAAATGGATAAGGCTCAAGAAGAAAAGATCTTCTCTTCTGAACTTAATATAGTTAAACAAGCAATTTTAAACGAAGTTGAAAGTATTAACTACTTCAAAATGTCTTCTGAACAACTAACTGGTGAATCTAAGGATATATTCCTATCACTTGCTCATCAATCAGAAGAACACGTTGACTATCTAAACAAATTGAAAAATAGCATAGAAAAGAATGAAGCAACTGTAATAGAAAAAGTTAAATCATCCCTTGAAGGTAAAACCTTTGAATGGGGCAAGATTAATCCTGAAAATGCAACCATGGTTCTATCAGTATTCAACCTTGGAATGAACATTAAGAAGGTTAACATCAAATTCTATGAAAAGGCAGCTGCAAGATCAGAAGTACCTGAAGCAAAAGGACTTTACAAAGAACTTGCATACTGGGAAAACTTCCAACTAACACAAATTGCTAAACAATACGAAGAACTTAAGAACGAATGGTGGTCTGACCAATCATACGCTCCATTCTAAGCTTAAAAAATTTAAAATTACAGGGAATGAAGTACTCCCTTAAAACGCGAAAGCTGATGACTTCTACTTATATGTAGAGCATCAGCTTTTTTTGTGCTATTATAGATTTTAGTTGAGAGATTATTAAAAAATTATACTCTAGACTTTTTTAAAACTTTATAAATAATTTATCCAAAATAATTTAAAAATAAAAACCAGGAGAGAAAATGTTAAATTCAATCGCATATATATTTATCTTAGGATGTCTACTGTCCTACTTTATGAAAAAGATAAAACTTCCCGCCCTCTTCGGCATGCTTATAACCGGGATGATTCTCGGACCATTTGCACTAAATATACTAGATACTAAGATTTTAAATATTTCTGCAGAGCTTAGAAAAATCGCTCTTATAATCATCCTCGCAAGGGCTGGATTCACCTTGGACATTTCAGACCTTAAAAAGGTTGGCCGTCCCGCGGTTCTACTTTCATTTGTTCCGGCAAGTTTTGAAATCATGGCAATGGCAGTATTTGCTCCCCTACTTTTAAAAATTGATTTAATAGACGCACTTGTAATGGGAACTGTCGTCGCAGCGGTAAGCCCTGCAGTAGTTGTACCTAAGATGATATTTCTAATGGAAAATGGATATGGAAAGAAGAATTCCATTCCTCAGATGATCATGGCTGGTGCATCGGTGGACGATATATTTGTCATCGTTCTATTCACATCTTTTGTATCCATTGCAAAGGGTGAAAATGTAGATATCATGAGTTTTGTAAATATTCCTATCTCAATTGCAACTGGAATAATTTTAGGTTACGCAGTTGGAAAACTTTATGGAATGTTTTTAAACAAGGTCAAGATGGAACAAACTATTCAAACTATGATTACACTATCCATCGCATTCTTGCTAGCTTCCACAGAAGAAGTCCAAAGTATAATTCCAATCTCCGGGCTGATAGCCGTCATGGCTCTAGGAATTGGAACACAAAACACAAATTACAAAGCCTCATCAGAAATTTCAAATGGCTTTAGATCACTTTGGTCTGGAGCAGAAATACTACTCTTTGTCCTAGTTGGAGCAGAAGTAAATCTTGGATATGCTTTAAAACTTGGACCTATTGCACTCATCACAATTATTCTTTGTCTAATGGTTAGGATGGTTGGCGTATATGCTTCTGTCCTAGGAACAAAATTAAATCGTGGCGAAAGAATCTTCTCCATGCTTGCCTACACTCCAAAGGCAACGGTACAAGCTGCTATAGGAGCAATACCTCTTGCCATGGGACTTAAGTGTGGTCCGCAGGTGCTAACTGTGGCAGTCCTTGCAATACTATTTACCGCACCATTTGGGGCATTTATGATCGATAGGTATAAGTATCTAATTAAATAGATATAATATTTTATTATTTATTGATTTATTAAATTAAAAATCCTGATTAGAAAATACTAATC
>CAMYEJ010000093.1 GCA_947254665.1 uncultured Peptoniphilus sp. | reverse complement strand
GTATTTTGATCCATAGCTCCTCCTTCGTTTTATTTAATTATATCTTTTTTAAATTTAAATTGCAATTAATCTACAACTCTAATTTCAATAGTAGTAGGATGACCATTTAGATCAAACTCTTCTTCTCCAGTTCCATTTACAACAGATTTAGCTAGAGTTTCTTGTCCTATGAAATCAATATTCTTATCTATTGCAGCTTTTACTTCTTCGTCACTAGAATAGATAATTTCAATATTATCTAGTATATCTAGATCCTTTGTCTTTCTAAGTTGTTGAACCTTTGAAATAAACTCTCTTACTAAACCTTCTTCTATAAGCTCTGGTGTAAGTTCTGTGTCTAGTATTACAAATTGGTTGTTTTCCATTGTAACATCGAATCCTTCTTTAGAGTTTATTTTAATATCTATAAATTCTTCGTTTATTTCTGTGTCTTCCCCATTTAATTTTAAGACAACAGGTTCTTTAGTTAGTTTAGATACGAAATCTTTTGCATCTACTGTTTGAAGATAGTTTTGGAATTCTTTTATCTTACTTCCAAGTATTTTTCCTACAACTTTGAAATTTGGTTTAAGTTCATAGTCCATGAACTTAGTTAAATCATTTTCGAATACTACTTCTTTTACGTTTAACTCTTCCTTAATCAAATCTTTTAGTGATCCTATTTCTTCTTTAAGTGAACCATCTAGAACTACTTCTTTTAATGCTTGACGAATCTTGATTCTCTTTTCTTCTCTTGATGCACGTCCAAGGGTAACGATATGTCTTACCTTTTCCATCTTATCTTCTAGTGTTTTATTAATCTTAGATTCATCTGCAGTTGGATAGTCTTCTAAGTGTACAGATTCCTTATCAGTTAGTGATTTAAATAGCTCTTCAGAAATAAATGGTGCTATCGGTGCAATAAGTTTTGAAATTCCTAGAAGTACATCGTAGGTAACTTTGTATACTGCCATCTTCTCTGCATCCATTTCAGGTTTCCAGAATCTTCTTCTATTTCTTCTGATATACCAGTTTGAGAAGTCTTCTATTACAAAGTCTTGAATATCTCTTACAACTTTTGTAAGTTCAAAGATTTCCATATCTTCATTTACGCTCTTAACTAGAGAGTTGTACTTAGATATAAACCATTTATCGATTAAAGTATAATCTTTTTCGTCTACATTCATATCCCTTGGATCTATTCCATCGGTATTTGCGTATAGGCTGAAGAAATTATATATATTTCTAAGTGATCTAAAGAATTTAGATTCTACTTCTCTTAGACCATCTTCATCAAACTTAGTTGGTGCCCATGGTGGTGATACATAGATTAGGTACCATCTTACAACATCTGCCCCATATTGATTGAATAATTCAAATGGATTTACTGTATTTCCTTTTGATTTACTCATCTTCTTTCCATATTTATCTAGGATAAGGTCATTTACAAGTACATTCTTGTAAGGGCTTTTGCCTGTTACATAGGTAGAAATTGCAAGTAGTGAGTAGAACCATCCACGAGTTTGATCGATACCTTCACAAATAAAGTTTGCTGGGAATAGTTCATCAAAGTCATCCTTGTGTTCAAATGGATAGTGCCATTGAGCAAAAGGCATTGCCCCACTGTCAAACCAAACGTCTATTACATCTTTTTCTCTAGTCATTTCTTTGCCACATTTGTCGCATTTTAGATGTACATTATCAACATATGGTCTGTGTAGCTCAATATTTTCATCTATATCTTCTATAGCTTCTTTAACTAATTCTTCTTTTGATCCAATAGATCTTACATTTCCACAGGAACATCTCCATAGTGGAAGTGGTGTACCCCAATATCTAGAACGAGAGATTGCCCAGTCATTTAAATTTTCTAGCCAGTTGCCAAATCTCTTTTCTCCTACAAAGTCAGGGAACCAATTAACTCCATTGTTATTTTCTATTAATTTATCTTTAAACTTTGTAACTTCGATATACCAAGATGGATGTGCGTAATAGATTAGAGGTGTGCCACATCTCCAGCAGTGTGGATAATTATGTTCCATGGCTTGCTTCTTAAATAGTAGTCCATTTTCTCTTAAATACTTAATTACATCTTCATCAGCATCTATAACAAACATACCTTTCCAAGGAGTATCTGTATATTTTCCTTCTTCGTTTACAGGATTTAAAACCGGTAAATCATATCTTCTTCCTGTTTGATAGTCATCTTCCCCAAAAGCTGGTGCTGTATGAACTATACCTGTACCATCTTCAATGGTTACATAGTCAGCTAGAGTTACGTAGAATGCTTTTTTTTCTGCTTTTATAAATGGAAGTAGTTGTTCATATTCAACGTATTCCAAATCTTTTCCTGTCATTTTTTCTAGCACTTCAACTTCTTCCGGCTTTTCAAATACTCGAGAAATCAAAGCTTCTGCTAGATAGTATACTTCTCCATTGTACTTAACTTTAACGTAGGTTACAGTTGGATTTACAGTAAGTGATACGTTAGATGCAAGGGTCCAAGGAGTTGTTGTCCATGCTAGGAAGTATTCATCCTTGCCTTTTAATTTAAATTTTACAGTAGCAGTTTGTGATTTTGTAATTTGGTATCCTTGAGCTACTTCATGGGATGCAAGTCCAGTTCCACATCTTGGACAGTATGGAAGTATTTTATGTCCTTCATAAATTAGTCCATCTTTATACATGGAGTCTAGAATATGCCATACAGATTCAATATAATTGTCTTCAAGAGTTATATAAGGATTATCAAGATCCACAAGATAAGCCATTCTTTCTGTTAACTCTCTCCATTCTTTTTCATATTCAAATACAGATTCTCTACATTTTTTATTGAAATCTTCGATTCCATATTTTTCTATATCTTGTTTATTGTGAAGATCAAGTTTCTTTTCAACTTCAATTTCTACTGGAAGTCCATGAGTGTCCCAACCAGCTTTTCTCTTAACTTGGTAGCCCTTCATGGTTTTGTATCTACAAGTCAAATCTTTTAATGTTCTAGCTAAAACGTGGTGTATTCCTGGTCTACCATTTGCTGTTGGCGGACCTTCATAAAATACATATTTTTCACAACCGCATCTTGACTCTACAGATTTATGTAATAAATCCATATCATTCCAATATTCGGAAATATGATGTTCTCTTTTGTCTACGCTTTCTTTTGAAAGCACTTTAAACTTTTCCATTTAACCTCCTATAAAAAAAGCCCCTTGAGAAAAATCTCAAGGGACGAAATTCCGTGGTACCACCCTAATTATAGTTACCTATCACTTTAATAGCTATAAGGTTGCTACCCTGTAGGCATTTCCTCCTACATGCTGACAGGTGATCGAAATAATTAGTGGCACTTCTCACCAAACCGTACCTCTCTGTATAGTTTATTATTTGCCTTCTGTCAATGGCTTGTCTTTGCAAATTCTGCAAGAGATGTTTGCTTAAACATATCTATTATGGAATTTTGAATATACGATAATTTTTGATGAAACTTGCACATTTCTCTTTCTTTTTGTGTGTTATTCTTAGAGCAATATGCGTCTCCTGATCTAAGGCACCTATTTATTTGTATAGGTCCATCAATAGCTTCAATAATTTCATATAAGTTTAGATCATACTTATCTCTTACTAGATAGTATCCTCCATATGCTCCTCTTTTAGCATCTGTGATTCCTGCAAGGTTAAGTTTTCTAAGTATTCTAAGTGTAAATCTTTCGGGAATAGCTTGAGTCTCTGAAATTTCAGTAGCTGCAACTACTTCACCTTTTTTAGATGCTAAGTAGGAACAAATTCTAAATGCATAATCAACTTCTTGAGTTATTCTCATTTATGTTCTTCACCAATCCATTCTAATATATTATAATTCATTCGTCAAATTATTTTTGCAAGCTTCTTAGCTTTATGACGTTACTATTATAATCTAATTCTACCATATTATAGCGAATTAGTACACCTTTTTTTATATCTTCTTTTGCAACTGTTTTTTCTGTTATTAAGCCAACCGGAAGTAATTCAGAAGATTTGCTTTTATCTGCATCAACTAATGTGCCAAAGACCATGTCTGATCCTATGCCTTCTATTGTCTCTCCAGCTTTGATATCTCTTTTGGCTACCGCTACAGTTTCAGCAAATGGAGCACCCTCAATAGGAGCTATAGAACTTTCTTCTAAAACAACTGCTTTAGCTATTGAGATAGGAGTTTCTATAGAGGTCAAATGATATGGTCTGTATATTGAATAGTTTGGTCCATCTCCCATTTGTAGGAATTTCATTTCATAATTCATTATTTCTGAACATGGTTTAACTATTGCAAATACTCCCGGATGAATTCCTTTTACGAAATCTACAGTACCTGTTTTATTAAAAATACCGCCATCTTCTTTTAATTTAAAGTTTTCAACTAAGTCCTTTGGAGATGATTCAATAAAGTGGCAGCCATCTACGTCTGGTTTAAATCCAGTTGCATTGCAAACAGCGTTTAATTCTATCATAGTGTTAGTACCATCTACAAAAGAAGTAAGCATCCTTGGACTAAGTCCCTTGCTAATAGCTTCATCTCTTAACATTTCATTGGTTGCATAGTTATTTAATTTATTATTTTTTCCTTTTCCCATATGCAAAACTTCAAAGCCTGAAAATTTTGCAAATTCATATAGTTCTATTATAGATCCTGGTTCATCTCCATAAGAGCCTGAATATACAACATTATTTTCTTTTGCAATCTTGTTTAAAATAGGTCCAACTGTTGCATCCATTTCAACATTTAAACTAACCACATGAACCTTGTTGTTAAATGCTTTAACAGTAATATCGCATCCAAGTTCTACTGAACCTGTTGCATCGCAAACACAGTCCGCAAATATCCTCATAGTAGATAGCTCTGTATTAGTAGTTGCCACCAAAAGATTTCTTTCATATGCAGAGATAGCTTCTACTATATCATTTGTAAATATGTAGTCACTTTCACTTATATTTAAGCTTTCAAGTTTTTTAATTATTCTAGCTTTATCTCTAGCCGCTACAATTGTTGGTCTAAATCCATCTAATCTTAGTAGCTGATCTAGTAGAGAACCACCCATTAGTCCAAGTCCCACTATTGAAACTCTAATGGTTCCAAATTCTTTCATTTTTTTATTTAAATAAAACATATTTCCTCCATCAAATAGAAGATGCGGCGACATATGCACTACTCCATGCCCATTGCAGATTATATCCGCCACAGTCGCCATCGATATTTAATATTTCCCCTACTATAAATAGGCCCTTTACAAGTTTCGATTCTAAGTTGTCGTTTATATCTTCTGTACAAATCCCACCTACAGTTACTTGAGAGTTTTTATAACCGTTATTTCCAGTGATTTCAAATTCGCTCTCGGTTAAAATTTTTAAAAGTTCATAGGATTTATTTGAATCTAAATCCATTACCTTCACATTTCTATCTAAGTCCAAATTTTTAAGTACATAATGAATAAATTTTTTATTTAGTATTCCAATTAAAAATCTCTCCAAAGTCATGTCCTTTGAACTTATAG
>CAMYEJ010000092.1 GCA_947254665.1 uncultured Peptoniphilus sp. | reverse complement strand
AATTATACCTGCTTATCATCAAATATCCGCCATATAAACTCTATTTATAAGCTTATTATACTATAGGCAGTTAAAGAAAACTAAATTTCTTTGTCTTTTTTATGCAATAAAAAAATCCCCGAAGGGATTTATTTTTTATTTATATTTCTTTGATTTATATCTTGTTTGACTGTTTAAGATTCTCTTTCTAACTCTGAATGTAGAAGGAGTTACTTCTATAAGCTCATCATCTTCGATAAATTCTAGAGCTTCTTCAAGACTCATATCATGAACTGGACTTAGCTTTATAGCATCATCAGAACCTGAAGCACGAACATTGGATTGTTTCTTTGCACGGGTTACTGATACTTCTAGTTCCACTCCCTTAGGACTTTCTCCTACTATTTGACCTTCGTAAACTTCCATACCTGGAGTTACGAATAGAGTTCCTCTATCTTGAGCATTTGCAAGACCGTAAGATGTTGCAACTCCTGTGTCGAATGAAACTATTGATGCAAAGGCACGTCTAGGTATTTCTCCCTTGTATGGTTCATAGGAGTCAAAGCTTGAATTTAAGATTCCTTCACCTTTTGTGTCGGTTAAAAATTCTGATCTATATCCTATTAATCCTCTTGCAGGAATTTTAAAGATAAGTCTTTGGTAGCCGCCTTTTGGTTCTTCCATTACAGAAAGCTCGCCTTTTCTTCTACCAAGTTTTTCTATTACTGATCCTACATAGTCTTGTGAAACATCCACTGTAACAATTTCCATCGGCTCATATTTCTTGCCGTCGATTTCTTTAAATAGAACTTGTGGCTTAGAAACTTGGAACTCAAATCCTTCACGTCTCATATTTTCAATTAAAACTGAAAGATGGAGCTCTCCTCTACCGCTTACTTTAAATGAATCCGTTGAGTCTGTTTCTTCTACTCTTAGTGATACGTCCGTTTGTAATTCTTTAAAGAGTCTTGCTCTTATCTGTCTACTTGTAAGGAATTTTCCTTCTTTACCTGCGAATGGACTGTCATTTACAGAGAAGTTCATAGAGATTGTAGGTTCTGAAATCTTTACAAAATCAAGTGGTTCTGGCGCATTAGTAGAAGCTATGGTATCTCCGATATTGATATCTTCAATACCTGTAATCGCAACTATTGAACCTGAATGAGCCTCATCAACTTCAACCCTATCAAGTCCTTCAAATTCGTAAACATTTGAAATTTTAACCTTAATATGTCTATTTTCATCATTTGCATTTACAAGAATTGCAGTTTCATTTTCTTTTAAGATTCCTCTTTCAATCCTACCTATACCTATTCTTCCTACGTAGTCCGAATAGTCAATCGTTGACACAAGCATTTGAAATGGTTCATCATCCCTGTTTTCTGGTGGTTCTATATAGTCGATGATGGTATTAAATAGTGGATCCATATTTGTTCCTAAATCCTCTGGATCTAGTGATGCAAATCCTTGCTTAGCTGAAGCAAATATAAATGGACTTTCAAGCACATCTTCATCGGCACCAAGTTCAATAAATAAATCTAGAACTTCATCCACCACTTCTTTTGGTCTTGCTTCAGGTCTATCTACCTTATTAATACATACTATTACAGGAAGATTAAGTTCAAATGATTTCTTAAGCACAAATTTAGTTTGTGGCATCGGACCTTCAAAAGCATCTACAAGAAGTACGACTCCTTGCACCATCTTTAAAACACGTTCAACCTCACCACCAAAGTCAGCGTGACCAGGGGTGTCAATAATATTTATTTTTACACCATTATGCATAACTGCAGTATTTTTTGAGAGGATGGTGATTCCTCTTTCTCTTTCGATATCATTTGAGTCCATGACACGATCTTTAACTTCTTGGTTTTTTCTAAAAATACCTGATTGTCTTAGTAGTGAGTCTACTAAAGTAGTCTTGCCGTGATCGACATGGGCAATGATAGCTATATTTCTAACATCTAATCTTTTCATATTCACCTATTCCTAACTTAATTATTTTACATTTAAAAATTAAATTTGTCCACATTTATAGAAAATAATACAAATATTTTAGCAAATTTACACAAATAATTTGCAATAAAAAAACTTCCATCGGAAGTTTCTAATAATAACTTATAAGATTATTTATTTAAGTATTTAATTGCGATGACCTCATTACCATGGAGAATAAATCTATCAGTAAGTTCCTTAACCAAGACCAGACCTCTCCCAGTAGTCTTTAAATCATCTGCATTATATTTACTAAAGTCAAAGATTACTCCTTTACCTTCATCCTTAACTCTAATTTCAACTTCATTATCTTTCAAAAATATACTAAGGTGCACATTCTTTAAGAAATTGCTATTATTGCCATGAAGAATAGAATTTATCATCAGTTCATCAAGGATAAGCCTAATATCAAATAATGAGCTTTCACATTTTATGAAATTTTTAAGATCAAATAGGGTTTCTTCGATCAAAGGTTTAACCTCACTCAGATTTGATTTTATACTCCCCTCAAAACAATAAATCGTCTTCATAATATACCTCTTCTATATGAGTATTAATACCCTCGTTTTCGTAAGTTAAACACTGAAAGCCTAGAGCAATTTTATAAAAATTATAATAATTGTTTACAAAATGTATGCTATTGGGTATTATTAAATTATAAAGGACATATGAAAGGAGTAAACTTATGCAAAAATATGAATGTCAACTATGCGGATATATTTACGATCCAGAACTAGGAGACGAAGATTCAGGAATCGAACCTGGAACAGCTTTTGAAGACCTACCAGAAGATTGGGTTTGCCCACTATGTGGCGCTGAAAAAAGCGAATTCGAACCAGTTGAATAATTAAAAAATTAAGTGCAAGAATTTCTTGCACTTATTTTAGTTTTTGATTAAATTTTTTAATTGTTGTTTTTAAAAATTAACAAATTCCCTCGTTCTCTCAAATTTTGGATTATCGAATATATCCTCAGGAGATCCTTCTTCCAAGATTTTTCCTCCATCCATGAATATTACTTTATCGGATACTTTCTTTGCAAAATCCATTTCATGGGTCACGATTATCATTGTTAGTCCTAAATCTCTTAAATTTCTAATCGCATTTAGAACTTCTCCTACCATTTCAGGATCTAGTGCAGAAGTTGGCTCATCGAATAGTATAAGGTCTGGATCCATGGTAAGAGCCCTTGCAATTGCGACCCTCTGTTTCTGTCCACCAGATAATTGACTTGGTCTAGCTTCTAAAAAATCTCCCATCCCTACTAGCTCAAGATTATGAATCGCCTTTTTTCTTGCTGTTTCTCTATCTATATTTAAAACCTTTATAGGCGCCTTTATACAATTATCAAGGACATTCATATTGTTAAAAAGATTGAAGTTTTGGAACACCATAGCAACTTTACCCTTAAAGTCAGACGTTTTAAAATCACTATCTAAAATATTTTCTCCTTCATAAAGGATCTCACCTCCATCAGGTCTTTCCAATAGATTTAAACATCTAAGAAGAGTTGATTTTCCAGATCCAGATGGACCGATAATCGTGGTTACTTGCCCTTCATCAAGTTCAAAAGATATCCCCTTTAGAATTTCATTTTGACCGAATGATTTTTTTAAATTATTTACTTTCAATATATTCTTTTTCATAATCTTCTCCTAATTTGCACTTTTCATAACGTCTGTATTTCCAGTCTTTACATATGAATTTGGATCTGCCAAAAGCCTTTCTACGAAATGTAAAAAGTAAGCTATAGATAGTGTCAGTGTTAAATAAATAATGGATGTAATTAAATATGTTTCAAAGTACATGAGATTTCCACCTACTATTGACTTAGTTGTAAAGAAAAGTTCGTTTACCGCTATTACGTTTAAAACCGATGTATCCTTTATATTTACGATAAATTCATTTCCAATTGCAGGAATTATATTTTTAATTGCCTGTGGAAGTACTACATGTACCATGGTTTGATAATGGTTCATCCCTAGTGATCTTGCAGCTTCAAACTGTCCCTTGTCTATTGAATTAATACCGCCTCTTACAACTTCTGATAGGTATGCACCAGTGTTTACAGAAACTACCAAAAAAGCTGCCTCCATAGGAGTTAAATTAATTCCAGCAAACTGAAGTAGACCAAAGTATACGAGCACTGATTGCACAATCATCGGCGTACCCCTTAAAACTTGAACGTAGATATTTGCAAGTACTTTAAATATATTTAAGACAAAGTTTTTACCTTTTTTTAAAGATTCAGGAATGGTTCTTATTATTCCAACAATTAATCCAAGAAACAGACCGAGTATAGTTCCTACAAATGAAATTAAAACCGTATATCCAGTTCCCCTTATGAAATTGCTCTTGTTTTCTATGAAGATAGTCTTCATATTATTTATAAATCTTCCAAAACCTTCCTCTTCACTCTCTTCTTTATTTTGTAAGATGTTCATTTCATCCATAAGCTTTATTCTATCTTCTTTTGACACTTCACCTAAAATTTGGTTAAGTCTATCCCTAATAGGATTACCCTTTTTAATTCCTATTGCAATCGAAGTATCCGCTTTATCAGTGTCAAATCCTGGATTTAAATCCACCATTTTTAGACCCACACCAGCAGTTTCCGCTGCCATTGCCTCAGGTCTTTCAGCAACATATCCATCAGCCTTGCCAGTTTGAACTGCAACTCTCATTATTGAGAAGTCTGACATAGGTTCAAGGTGGTTGACACCAGGTATTTGATCTATAACCGTGTCGTGAAAAGTATTTAGTTGAGCAACGATACCAGCCCCTGTAAAATCTTCTAACTTAGAAGCATTGGCATACTTTCCTTTTGCATTTACAACCATTACAAGGTCAGATTCATAGTATGCATCTGAAAAATCTATTTGCTTTGCTCTCTCAGCGGTTGGACTCATTCCAGCCATAATAAGGTCAATTCTTCCAGAAGTTAAAGCAGGAACTAAACCATCCCACTCAATCTTAACTAGGACAAGTCTCTTTCCTAGCCCTTCTGCAATTTTCTTAGCCATTTGAACGTCATATCCATTTGCAAATTCATTTGACCCTTCAATAGGCACAGCGCCATTTTGTCCAGTCTGTTGTGTCCAGTTAAAAGGCGGATAAGCAGCTTCAAGTCCTACCCTCAAAGTATTCTCTTCTGCAAATATACTCATCGGAAACGAAAAAACCCCAACAATACCTACCATAATTAGTAAAACTACATTAATAAATCTCTTCATCTTGATTCTCCTTGAAAAAAATTAATAAAAAAAGCCCCATCCCAGTTGTTATCAACTTGGGACGGAGCGTTAAAACCGTGTTACCACCCATATTTATTTAAAGTTCACACTTTAAACCTCACTAAGTACTACATACTCTTCATCTGTAACGGGATTACCCGGCAACCTATCATTTACAATCCAGATTGCTGCTCAAAGTCTTTATTCTCAACTACATTTATTATCTTCTCTCACCAAACGAAGACTCTCTTTAAATAAATAATAGAAGATACTCCTCTTCTCAATGCAACTAATTAAAGTAATACTAACAGAAATTAGAACTTAAGTCAAGGGATATTTA
>CAMYEJ010000091.1 GCA_947254665.1 uncultured Peptoniphilus sp. | reverse complement strand
GAGCGAGCGTAGCGAGTCGAACGGGTATAAGCTATATTTAACCTAGTCTTTGCAAATGAAACCATCCGTGTTTGTCCTCACCAGGGGAGAGATCCTTCGACTTCAGAGCCTAAAGGCTCTTCCGCTCAGGATGACGGGATTGGGGTGCAAAAAACAAAATCTTTAAATTTCTTTGGCACTTTTTGCCTCTTTTTACTATTTGTATTTAGAAGCAAGAAAATAATGCTTCTACTTTTAATAAAGGAGGTGAAATTTTGAGCTCAAAACTCCGTGTGAGTCCTCCTATTGAGAGGAGGCTCATCAAGAACAATTTCCGTTCGAGGTACAATGTTCCCATTCGCTACATTGTCATTCATGATACTGGAAACCCAAGTCCCACTGCTGATGCTTTGAATCATTTCCGCTATTTTAACGGCGGTTACAGAGGGGCTTCGGCTCATTACTTCGTGGATGATAAGCGAATCGTACAGATTGTTGACGACAGATACGCTGCTTGGCATTGTGGCGATGGTAGGGGTAGGTTTGGTATTACTAATTCCAATTCTATAGGTGTCGAACTTTGTATCAATCGTGGAAATAACATGGCTAAGACTTATGATCTGGCGACTTCGCTGGTGGTAAGCCTGATGCTTAGGTACGATATCCCGATTTCCAGGGTTGTTAGGCACTATGATGCTTCTCGCAAGATGTGCCCTGGGCATATGTGTGGTAATAATTGGGAAAAATGGCACAGTTTCAAAGATTTATTAAGGAGGAATTATGAAGAAACTAAGATTAGACAGAAAAGTTAATGAAAATGGCAAGGATAAGGTGACTAGAAAGTACTTTCCTAAATTAAACGACGATATCACTGATGATTCTATTAGAGGGCTCAAGGCTACTCTTACTTTCATCACTGAAGAAAAGTCATTGGTTAAGATTGAAGAGACAGTTTTTTAAGGAGGTTTAAATGAATACTAAGAGAACAGCGAGATTTAAATTCAAAGATTCTGCGGGCAAGGTTTTTCCGGTTTCCATTGAAAATCCGAAAAATGATTTAAAATTGGCAGATGTTAGAGAGTTTACTAATTTTATTACTGACAATGACATCTTCAGACCTTATGGTTCTAAGGTGGCAGCCCATGTTAGTTCTGAACTTGTAACTGTTACTGTTGATGAATTAAAATAATGGAAGATATATTACAAATTATTTCAAATATTGGATTTCCCATGGCGATTGCGGTTTATCTCCTCGTTCGCCTGGAGGGGAAACTAGATGCGTTGACCCATGCCTTGCAGGAGTTGACTGAAAATATTAAACATGGTATTAATTGAAAATAACCAGGATGATGGTCCGGGTTATTTTTTTGTTTTTTTGGTGTGGGGGTGACTGTATTCCTCGTGGATTATTAAGGTGGCACCCTCCCAACCACCATCTCCGCTCAGGATGACCATGTGGAGGAGTGGACCCCACTATGGCGACTGTTTTCCTTAAGGTTTTCTAAGTAGAGCGTCGAAGCCCTAGCCGAAATCTTCGATTTCGCAGCAGGTCTCGTGCAAAGAGTTCTAAAGAAGACAAGCGAAGTGAAGTCTGATTTGCAGAACTCGACTGCCCGGCTATGTAAGAAAAATGCTTCCGCTACAAAATAAAAAAAGAGATTTAAATTTAAATCATTACTAATTTAAATTCGAATCTCTTATTTTTTATTTTAATTTTTTAAAATTTACATATTTTCTACTATCACATCGACTATTTTCTTTGCACTGGTGCCGTCGCCGTATGGATTTACTGCGTGTGCCATTTCCATGTAGATTTTTTCGTCGGTCAACAGATCTTTTACTGCTTCGTAGACTTTTTCATAAGATGTTCCTACGAGTTTTGCTGTTCCTGCTTCTACTCCTTCCATCCTTTCTGTTTCGTCTCTTACTACTACGACTGGTTTTCCTAATGCTGGTGCTTCTTCTTGTACTCCGCCTGAGTCTGTGACTACGAATGATACTTTACTCATTAGTTTTGAGAATGGTAGGTATTGAAGTGGTTCGATTAAATGGATTCTTTCATCTTCTGCGAAGACTTCTCTCGCTATTTCTCTTACTTTTGGATTTAGATGTATCGGGAAGATTACCTGTGCATTTTCTTTTGAATCCAGTGCATCTTTTATTCCTTTAAATATATTTCTCATTGGTTCTCCGATATTTTCTCTTCTGTGAGAGGTGAGGAGAATAACTGGTCCTTTGTAGAAGTCGAAGTTTCTTAAGAATTCGTCTTCAAATTCGTAGTCGCTACGCACTGCGTATTTTAATGCGTCGATTACTGTGTTGCCTGTGAGGTATATATTTTCGTCTGTGTATCCTTCTCTTAAAAGGTTTTGTCTGTTTGAGTCTGTTGGACAGAAGTTGAAGTCTGATATTACTGATACAAGTTTTCTATTTGCTTCTTCTGGCCATGGGCTTTGTAGGTTAAAGGATCTTAGTCCTGATTCTACGTGTCCTACTTTTACGTGTTGGTAAAATGCTGCCAATGCTCCTGAGAATACTGTGGTGGTGTCTCCTTGGATCAGTAAAAGATCTGGTTTGTAATCTTTTATTACTTCTTCTAATCCTGTGATGGATCTGGTTGTAATGTCTGTTAATGTCTGTCCGTCTTTAAAGATATTTAAATCGTAGTCTGGCACGATTTTAAATATTTCTAATACTGAGTCGAGCATCTGTCTATGTTGTGCTGTTACGCATACTTTGCTGTCTATATTTCTAGCTTTAAGTTCATGGACTATGGGTGCCATTTTAATCGCTTCTGGTCTTGTTCCAAAAACTACTAATACTTTCATTTGTCCTCCTTTTTTACAGTCTTAAACATTCCGCTTAACCATCCTACTAAGAATATCAGTATTATTATTAGAAGTGAGATTATTATTCCTATTACTGGATCGAAGTCTGATATTACATTTGCTAGTATTCCAAATATTAGTGAGATTGCATATAGGATTAAGACTGTCTGTCTTTGGGTCAGTCCTAGTGCCAAAAGTCTGTGGTGTAAGTGTCCTTTGTCTGCTGCGAAGATCTTCTTGCCAGAGATGTATCTTCTTATCATGGCAAATGCTGTGTCAAACACTGGGACTCCTAGTACCAACACTGGCACAAAAATCATAAGGGTTGTGGCATACTTCATGACGCCTTGGATGGATATATAGGAGAGCATAAATCCTAAGTACAATGCTCCTGTGTCTCCCATAAATATTTTTGCAGGGTTGAAATTATATGGCAAGAATCCTAAACATCCTCCGCCTATTGCTGCGGCTATTATTGCTACTGCTAGTAGGTTCATCTTGAGGGCGATACACATTAGGGAGACTGCTGAGATTAGTGAAATCCCTGCTGCTAATCCGTCTAGTCCATCGATTAGGTTGACTGTGTTTGTGATTCCGCAGATCCAAAATAGTGTTACTGGGATGGATAGATATTTTAACCACACAACTTCTTTGGTGCTTATTATATTTGTAAAGAATTCTATCTGTGAACCGGAGATGGCAATTATTAGTCCTGCTGCTAGTTGGAAAAATATTTTGGCCTTTGGACTTATTGAATATTTATCATCAAGTAGCCCGGAAATCAAAATTACCGTGGAGCCTATTAAAAGGCTTATGATATTTTTATTTAAGGGGATAAAGACCAAGATTGCAACCGTTGCGGCAAGATATATCGCTACTCCACCTGCAATAGGCATAGGACGCTTGTGCATCCGTCTATTGTCTTTTGGAATATCCAAGTAGCCAAATTTAGGTCCCACTTTAATAACTACTGGAGTTAGGATGAGGGAGATGGCAAAAGATATTAAAAAGGGAAGGCATATCGACTTCATCTATTTTGTACCGAAAATTCTGTCACCAGCATCCCCTAGTCCTGGTAATATATATCCGTGATCGTTTAATTTTTCGTCGATTGCTGCAAGGTATAGATCTACATCTGGGTGAGCTTCTTGAAAAGCTTTAACTCCTTCTGGAGCGCCTAGGATGCAGACTGCCTTGATTGAAGTTGCGCCTGTGGCTTTTAGTTCATTTACCGCTTCTATTAGTGAGCCTCCTGTTGCAAGCATAGGATCTAGTACGATCATAGTTCTTGATGCAACGTCAGATGGCATTTTGTTGTAGTAGGTAACTGGTTTTAAAGTTGCTGGATCACGGTATAGTCCGATGTATCCAACTCTAGCTACTGGAACTAGTGAAAGAAATCCGTCCACCATTCCAACTCCTGCTCTAAGAATAGGAACTATTCCAAGTTTTTTGCCTGAGATTTGCTTTCCTATGGTCTTCATAAGTGGTGTTTCTATTTTCACATCTTGTAGTTCCAAATCTCTTGTAACTTCGTATCCCATTAGGGTTGCAATTTCTGTAACTAGACTTCTAAAGTCAGAGCTTGAAGTTTCTTTCTTTCTCATAATAGTTAGTTTGTGTTGAATAAGTGGATGATCAGTAATAATTAATTTTCCCATTTTTTACCTCCTAAAACTGTAACATTTCCGCTGGATGCTTTTGTAAGTCGGTTCATAATGCCTACACCGAGACCGACCTGTTCAAATCCTTCGCAGAAAATAATATCTACATCATTATCATCAGCTACCCTCAAGTTGTAGAAAAGATTGTGAGATGCATCCAACAAATCTTCTCCAGAACCAAGGCTTAGCTTAAGTACATCTTCTTCTATCTCTTTAAGGACTCTGTCCGTTGCAATAACGCAGATTTTCTTGTCCTTATTCTTATTTATTTCTTCTATTATTTTATCTCTTATGAGATTTACATCTCCAACATAGGTAAGACATTTTGCACTTGGAGCGTAGTGTCTATATTTTTGTCCCGGACTTTTCGGAACACTCTTGTCATCTTTGTCGATGGTAGTGTTGTCGTAGCAGACATCCGGGATTACGCTCTTTAAATCCTCGTAGGTAATATAACCTGGCCGTAAAATCATTGGCGGATTTACTGTCATGTCCACGACAGTGCTTTCTATGCCGACAAAGGACCTAGTTGAGTCCACAATATAGTCAACTCTGCCATCTAAATCTTCTATGACATGGGCGGTAGAAGTTGGACTTGGTTTACCAGATAGGTTTGCAGATGGAGCAGCAACAGGGACCTGAGCTTCTTTTAAAATAGCGTGGGCAACCTTGTCTGAAGGCATCCTAATGGCAACGGTATCCAGTCCTCCCGTAGCTCTATCGGGTACTATACTCTTTCTATTAAATATAAGAGTTAGTGGTCCTGGCCAAAATTTGTCCATAAGAAGCTTTGCATCTTTTGGAATATCTTTTACCAAAGTATCTAACATTTCAAAATCTGCTATGTGAAGGATCAGTGGATTGTCGGAAGGTCTGCCCTTAGCAATATAAATATTTTTAAGAGCCTCTTCATTTAGTCCATTACCTCCGAGACCATACACTGTCTCTGTTGGAAACACGACGAGTTTGCCATCTCTAAGTGCAGATGCAACCTCTTTTATCTTTTCTCTTTCAAATTCATTTTCAATTTTTATAATCTTAGTAATCATATCATCACCATTCTTAAAAAATTATACCACAAAAAAATGTATAAAGTAGATGAACATAAGG
>CAMYEJ010000090.1 GCA_947254665.1 uncultured Peptoniphilus sp. | reverse complement strand
TTTAATTAAAGTTATTTTTTGTGAACAGTAAATCAAAAAGGTTTACTGTTTTTATTTGTAAAATTTAAAAAAATAAAATCAGACGAAACGTAAAATAACAGAGATTTATATGTAACCCATAGAAGTTTTGCTCAATGCCTGGTACAGATACAACCTAAACTAAAAAAATCTCCTTATAAAAGGAGATTAAAATTAATTAAATCATTCATTCAAATTTTATTTACTAAACTATTCCTTTCCCAAAAGATCCTTTAGTGAAAGGATTGCCACTGCAAATAGTATGCACATGATTCCTACAAAATCCATTAATACGAAATGCTCTCCAAGAAGTATCATGGAAAATAGTAGCGCAGATATCGGTTCGACGCAGGCGATTAGTGATGTCTTTACGGGACCGATGATGGATAATCCTTCGAAGTAAAGGGTGTAGGAGATAATCGTTCCAAAAAATGTAAGTCCTATAAATGCAAGGATAATCAGTGAATCTATTTTTTCTGGCATAGGTGGTCTAGAGATTAAAATCATCATAACCCCAGATATAAATGTGGCGAGTGCAGTTATATTTATTGTTCCGTATTTTTTTAATAACTTTGGCGGTACAAGGGTATATATCATCATAGCTACTGCTGAGAGTCCTCCGTATAGGAGTCCTTCGTTGGAGATGACTAGGGTGTGAATATTTCCTCTAGTTGCAAGGAAGAATGTTCCAAGGATTGCAAATATTATTGAAAATCCTTCGGACCTATATGGTAGACGTGTCTCAAGCATGCACACTAGCACCACGATCATCACTATCCCGGTATATTGGAGAACTGTGGCAGTGGGTGCGTTGGTATAGGAGATTGTGATTAAATATGTGACCTGCATCGCTGCCATGCCAAAGATTGAAAATGAAATTAGCACTAATGTGTCCTTTAGATTTGTAAAGACCCTTAAGGCTGCTTTTCCATTTTTAATTAGAATGTATATAAGCATTATGCTTCCTGCTATTAGCATCCTATAAGTGCTTAGTTCAAGCGGGGGAATACTTCTATCATTCATCAAGTAGTAGGCACAGGTGCCGGATAGTCCCCAAAAGGTTGCACCGAGAAGTGTATATAAATAACCTTTTAAATTTTTATTTTTCATAAGCTCTCCTTAACTTATATTAACTATTTTATTTTAGCAACAGGGAGGTAAAACTGCAATGGATAAAATAATTTTGTACGGATTTACAAAGAATTTAAACTTAAAATTACAAGCTATCGCTAAAGAATTTGAAATTGAAACCATCTATACAGGTGATAAGGATTTAAAAGTTCCTATGGAAGATATCTTAAATTATAAAAAAAGTGAACCAGATTATAAAAATTTCTCGCATGACATAAGTTTCATTTTTTTCTCAAATATGGATAGGAACAAATTATACGACTTTTTAAAAGTTGCAAACAAAATGGGAATTAATCTTCCACATAAATCTGTAGCAACACCTAACAATCTAAGATGGAGCCTGGAATATCTAATGGATCATATAAAGGATGAGCACAGGGTTGTGACCAAGTGGCAAAAGCTTGGAGAGTATGTGAAGAGGCTTGAAAGTGACGAAACTATAGAGATTGAAAAAGAAGTAAGAAACGAGATTATAGAAAAAGCCCATTCCTTCAAGACGGATATGAACTTAACAGAAGAGATGATAGATGAACTTATTTTAAAAATAGAAGAGTATTTAAAGGACTAGGATGTTAAAAAAACATCCTTTTTTATTTTTCTAAAAAATTTTACAAAAATATATTTACTTTCCTTGAATGAAAATTTGAATTTTTTATTATTTTGTTGTAGAATATAGCTAAGGTAAATTTAAATGTATGAGGTGAATATGTACTGTATAGGAATTGATATCGGATCTACTGCCAGCAAGGTCGTAGTTATGGACTCGAATAAAGAAAAAATAATCGAAAAAATACTCATGCCAAGTGGATGGAATTCAAAGGAAACCAGCCTTAAAATCAAAGACATTTTAGAAGAAAAATACGGAGATTTTTCTAATTCCAGGATAATAGCTACCGGTTATGGAAGAATTTCGGTACCTTATGCAGATAAAACCTTGACTGAAATAACATGTCACGGTACCGGCGCTAAATTTCTCTTAGGAAAAGACGCAACTATAATTGATATAGGCGGCCAAGATACTAAGATCATAGTGCTTGACAATGGCATGGTTGTAGACTTTATTATGAATGATAAATGCTCTGCAGGTACGGGAAAATTCTTGGAAGTCATGTCTAATAGACTAGGACTTTCCATAGATGAGATGTTTACATCTGCGGAAAAAGGAACAGAAGTAAAAATCAGTTCAACCTGCACAGTATTTGCTGAGTCAGAAATTATTTCCCTAATGGGAAGAGGAACTCCAAAGGAAGATATTGCAGCAGGAGTAGTTAACTCCATCTGTGCAAAGGTCGTATCTTTGGCAAGTAGAAAATCGAGGGCAAACCACTACTTCCTAACTGGAGGATTTTGTAGCTCTCCTTACATGACTAAGGAACTTTCTGAACGTTTAGGAGCAGAAGTTTCCACCGACCCAGATGCAAGATTTGCAGGCGCAATAGGAGCGGCGCTACTGTCATGAGCCTACTTCCTGAAAAAGGAATATTTAATTTCACTGACTTAAAAAATTTAAGAAGGCTATCTTTCGTCACAGCAATAGAAACTAAGATGAGTACAGATAATCTCGCATCTTATTTTGGCGACGTAGACATAGCACTTCTGTATGGATTTGGCATAAAGCCCCTTCCTCTTGAGGGGCTTGATAGCTATATTTTTGAATATGGATTTCACGAAGGATGTGATCAGGTAAGATCCACACTAGTGTATCTTAAAACCGACAAATGCCCGATACTCTACTCATCTAAGTTCTACGTTTTAGACGATTACTGCCATGTCTTAAAAGAAGAACTAAGAGGAGCAACAGAAAAGGACGTGGTAAATCATTACGATTTGCATTCCTACCTAAAAGATCGTTATGAATTTTCTGAAGAACTTTTCGAAAGAGCAAAGGAAAACCTAGAGGAGTTAGACTCACTTTATGAAAAAATAAGGGAAATCTCCATAGGCGGTTATGAACTATTTCTTTTAAAATTCTATTCAAGATATATTATAGATTTGAACGAGAGGATACAACTTTACAAAAACGTACTTAAAATGTATTCTACTGAGTTCGAAGACGCAAATAAAACTCACAAACAAAAAAGGTATGAAATTTTCGCCACCTGTCCCGGAGGGATAATAGATGGCATTAATGAAGATCTTTGTAGCAAATGCTACGAAGTCAAGCCAAGAGACGGAATGTATGCAGTAAGAGGTTGCTACAAAAGATCTAAACATTATTTAAAATATGGAGGTTAATTTTGACAGATAATCATAAGATGTGGGCCGATCTAGGAATGGATGTAGCAACACATGATATTCTATGTGAAGTACTACCAGGAGCATTCTCAGATGTATTCTTATCACAAGAAAACAGACCAAAGGGAATGGATTATTTCAACATGGTAGTTGGAGATATACACGGAATCAGACCTGCTGAGCTAATAGAAGCACAAAAACACGGACAAAAAGTAGTAGGATCATTCTGTATCCACGTACCAGACGAAGTAGTAATAGCAGCAGGAGCAATCCCAACAGGACTATGCTCAGGATCACAATTCTGGGTACCAGGTGGAGAAAAAGTACTACCAACAGCAACCTGCCCACTAATCAAAGCATCACTAGGTGCAAGATTTGATAGAACCTGTCCTTTCTTCAGAATAGCAGACCTATTCGTAGGAGAAACAACTTGTGATGGAAAGAAAAAAGCTTGGGAAATATTAGCCGAAGACGCACCTATGTACATAATGGATATTCCTCAACTAAAAAGAGAAAGAGACTTTAAACATTGGGAAGAAGAAATCAGAGGTTACATGGAAAGACTAGAAGAACTAACAGGCAACAAAATAACCGAAGAATCACTTCATAAAGCAATAGGAATAGTAAACAACAAAAGACGTGCACTACAAAGACTAAATAACTTTAGAAAACAAAAGAATGTACCAATAAGTGGAGTAGACGTACTACTAATCCACCAAATCGCATTCTTCGACGATCCAGAAAGATTCACAACCATGGTAAACAAACTATGTGATGAACTAGACGAAAGAGTTAAAAATGGCGTATCTGTATACGAAGAAGGATCAAAGAGAATCCTACTAACAGGAACACCACTATCAATACCAAACTGGAAACTACATCATATAATCGAAAACCTAGGCGCATCAATCGTAGGAGAAGAAATGTGTACAGGACTAAGATACTGTGAAAACCTAGTAGACGAAGAAGCTACAGACATGGATACAATGGTAGAAAATCTAGCAAGAAGATATCTAGGACACATCAACTGCGCATGCTTCACACCAAACATGGAAAGAATCGACGACATCAAGAGATTAGTAAAAGAATATAACGCAGACGGAGTAATCGACGTCAACCTTAAGTTCTGTAATCTATACGATGTAGAAGGATTAAAAGTAGAAAAATCACTAAGAGAAGACAAAATTCCAGTAATCGGAATCGAAACAGACTACACAGACGAAGATGCAGAACAACTAAAGACAAGAATAGGTGCATTCATAGAAATACTTGGATAAAAAGGAGGACAAAGGATGAAAATATTACACTATGTCCTAGTCCCAAACTCAAAGGTAGCCTATGAACTTTATCAAAAGCTAGATAAAATAGAATCAACAATGGTTCCAACGCCGAGAGAAGCAGATCACTGCTGCGGAATAGCAATTCTTTATGAAAATGAAGAAGATAGAGAAAAGATAAAGAAAATAGCAGATGAAAATAATATAAAAATAGACACATTCTTTGATACAGAAAGTAAAATTGATCCCAACCGTGGAAGATTTTGCTAACCTTATTATTTTATTCCTCCTTCGGGAGGAATTTTATTTTTTTTGGAAAATATTTGAGTAAATCTAAAGGAATACAGTCAGCCTGAGAGGCAGTCGAAAAAATAAAAAAATAATAGGCATAACCTATTATTTTAATACTTTTACTACCGATGATTTTAAATATACTTCTCCTACGCCGTCGATCCTTCCTAGGATATCGTGGCCGTCGTGGAGTTCATCTAGTATCTTTATTTTCTTTGCGCGACTTCCTCTTTTCAATGTATCTTTTCCAAGTTTTAGATCTCTTATTGTGATTACGTCGTCGCCTTCTTGTATTTCATTTCCTGCTGAATCGTATAGTTTCATCGATTCTATTGTGTGTTCTGTCCATTCTTTTCCACATTCTGGGCAGTTGTATGTCATTCCGTCGTGGTAGGCATATTCGCTGCCACAATAAATACATTTATCCATTTTCCCCTCCGATTATTTTTCTTAACAGGATTTTCTACAAATCCTTTTTACGGTCTAATCTTATAGGTAAAGATTTACAAAGTCAATCTTTAAAGTATTCATCAACTTTGTAAAAGTCACCTTTCGGTGCGATGACTAGGAGTTTATCTCCAGACATGAGTTTTGTATCGCCCTTTGGAACGATTTTTTCTGTTCCTCTATCAATTTCTACAATCATTAGATTAACTGGGAAGGAGATATCTTTTATGAGTTTGTCTTTTAATTTTCC
>CAMYEJ010000089.1 GCA_947254665.1 uncultured Peptoniphilus sp. | reverse complement strand
TATTACAGCAGGGTATTAATATACTACCAAGAAATTGGTAAGGGCATCCATCCTATTGAAAGCTCAAATTTAATTCAAAAGAACGACAGGTTCACATTTAAAATCATTTGCTTATTGAAATCTTGACGTTTAATTAAATATTAAAGTAGATTTATTATTGAAATAGAAGCAAATGTTTAAATATATTGAAGGATTTGATTAAAACTTAATAGGAAGTTAGAGGATTGTTTGAAATATATGGATTTTAAATGCTACAGGCTCTTAGAGTTGGGAGTTTGAGAAATAGTTATTTAAATGAAATATACTAAAACTTTCTGGCAAACAATGCGGAAGAAGATATAACTAGTAATAATTAATTTAATTAATTATGAATAAATGTAAGAAAATGAACAATAATAATTTAATACGAAAAGAGGAATAACGTGATAGAACCTAAAACAGAACGGATGGATGCCCAATAAAAAAGGAACAGAGTTTAAATAAATAATCTGTTCCTTTTTTATTGCAATTATATCCAATTCGAAGCTCTATCGCTCTTTTTTTACTTAATAGTTCTTCGTCTCTTTTCATTTCTTCTCCTTAAAAATATGTATAAAAAAACTCGCAAGCTAGTTGCAAGTATGGTGGAGGCGGCGGGAGTCGAACCCGCGTCCAAAAGCAAATCCGAATCAGTCTCTCCGAGCGCAGTCAGTTCTTATAGACCATAGCAGTTAGCTACTGACAGCTGCTGCAAGGCGTGGTTCTTAATACCTACTTCGTTAGAACCATTGCGAAGTTTCGTGTCCCACTTAATTTGACACCCTTAGTAGACCGTGGGCCTTCTACCGCGGATGACGCTATTATGCTGCGTAAGCTAAATTATTGTTTTCGTTTATTTTTGTTTAGGCTTTTTAAGTTGTTCCTAACAACTGCTCGCTACTAAAAGTTCATTACCCCTGTCGAAACCAATTTCGCCCCCTTATCTTCCTAGGATAGATTTCATCCTATCTCCAGTAAAATAAAAGATTGTATACCCAATTATACCCCCTACAAGGTTCAAAATCAAATCGTCTATGTCGCAGCTTCTGCCGACAAAGAACTGTATAAACTCGATAAATAGGGAGATGCCGATTGAAAGCACTGCCATTGTTTTTAAGCTTCTATATCTCTTTAGAATCATAGGGAAAATATATCCTATGGGAATAAATAGCACAACATTGCCAAGGATATTTAAAAGTGCGTGGAATATTCCACTGTACTTTATATAGGATCTCATGGTTGCAAATGGGATTAGATTTATGCCCCAGTACCCGGTATTTATTCTATCTTTAAAATTGCCGACGAAGTCAAAATTTTCTGATGTTAAGTCTATTCCGGAGCCGCTTATGATATAGTTCGGCGTAAACATAAATACCATTAGCATTATGATGTATCCGCTTAGCACTGATATCATTAGCTCTCTATCGCTATTTGATTCATTTACTAAATCTTTAAATAGGGTGAGCCTTACTATTCTACATAGAAAAAATCCTATTAAGAATGAAATAAGTCCCCTTGGAAGGAAAAATAATAATATTTTCATAGAAATATCTTCTTTAAAACTTTTAAATCAGAGATGAACATATGAGATGAAAGTGTAAGCTCTCTTAGCATATTGTCGTTTGCTTCGTCATACATACAAATAGTTGTAAGTCCTGCTTCTTTCGCTGCAACTATTGCGAAGTATGCATCGTCAATTAACACCGTTTCCTTTGGATCAAAGCCTGCCATTTCACAACAAGTTAAGAAGAACTTTGGATCGTCCTTCTTTAGATTTAATCCGTCACAGGTGGCGATTGCTTTAAAATACTTGAACATATCTTCTCTCTTTAAGAAAGGATCGAAGAATTCTTCTGGAGTTCCAGTGCCAAGCATCATTGGTATATTAGCTTCGTGGAAAGCTTCTAAAACATCAAGTGCTCCATCTTTAAGTTTACATTCCTTGGCATAAAAATCCTCTGCAATATGCCTCATATCGTCATATATCTCTTCTGGAGTTAATGGAAGTTTAAATTTTTCTTTCATGTATGTGGAACTCATCTTGAGGCTCATGGTGGTCATCTCTTGGGCATCTGTGGCGGTTATTTCTACGCCGTGACTCTTTAAATAATCGATTCCTAGGCTTCTCCACATCGCCATTGAATCAGCCAGTGTGCCATCCATATCAAATATAATTGACTTCATAAACTTCCTCCTTGTACTAAAAATTTGGATAAAAAAAAGCTTGCCTTTGAGGCAAGCAAATTAAAATGGTCGGGGTGAGAAGATTCGAACTCCCGGCCCCATGGTCCCAAACCACGTGCGCTACCAAACTGCGCTACACCCCGACGTCACTTATTAAGTATAGCAGCATTTAAAAAAATATGCAAGTCTTTTTTTCTGATAATTTTAAATTTCTATTTAAATTAATTGGGTATGAATAAGTAGGAGTGATTAAATGATTAAAAAATTTTTAAACTATATAAACGACTACGAAATTATCACAAATCTAGAAGAATACATTGACAGGACCTATCCAGGAGCAGAGGTTACGGAGATTAAATCCCTTGAGCTTCCAGAGTTTGTCCAAAGTGAATTTGGCGACGGCAAGAACAACTGCACCTTGGCATCCATACTTAGAGTGTTCATGTACCACCAAGATAAATTTAAAATCCTTCCAGAATCGGAGGAGAGTCTCTACTCAACCATAAAAGATGCGGCGGATATTTATTTTTTCAATGTGTTTAATGGCACACTTCCCATGACCATTTCAAAAATTATAAAAAGATCCGCAGAAGAGTATGAACTTGATATCAAAACCAAGGGACATTACAACGGCAACTTCTACAACCCAATCAAAAGAGAGATTGACAACAGAAGACCTCTACTTATGAATATCGGATTTGGAAAGTACAAACGTCACACAGTAACCATCAGTGGATACATCTCATTGAAATATCGCGGCATGAATATATATATACTAGAAGTCTACGACAATTGGAGTAGGTACAAGAGATTTATCGACTACTCATACCTATCCCATTCTCTAAAATCTCTAAACGCCTACACCTTTAATACCATAGAAATTAAATAAGCAAAAAAATAATCCCTATTGCTAGGGATTTTTTATTTACTATACTTTGATTTGCATCCACAGAGGAGATCTTGCAATCTTCCTGTGATTAAATATTTTGAGTCTTTTAGTTCTTCTATATTTTTCGCTCCAGTTAAGGTCATGACGATTTTGGTCTTGTAGATTAGACCTGCCAGGTATTGCATGGTGTATTCGTATCCGCCATGAATTAGGTAGGATAGAATTTCTCCTGAGATTGCTACCATATCTGCTCCTATGACGATGGATTTAACTATGTCTAGAGAATTTTTAACTCCGCCGGAACTTATGATTTGAAGATCATCTAGTCCTAAAGATTTAGCTCCGATGACGCTCATCGCCGTTGGAATTCCCCAGGAATATAGTTCTGATAGATCATTTTCTGGATTTCTTAGATTTTCTACTTCCATGAAATTGGTTCCGCCGTAGCCAGACACGTCGACGATTCTAACTCCGATGTCATATAATTTTTTAACCACGTCCTTGCTCATGCCGAAGCCTACTTCTTTTACGATGACAGGAACGTCCAATGAAGATACAATCTTTTCTATATTTGTTAAGATGCCTCTGAAAGTTCTATCTCCTTCTTCCATTGCAAGCTCTTGGGCAGGGTTTAGATGTATTTGTAGTCCATCTGCGCCGATCATTTCCACTGCGAACTTAGCTTCGTCAAGGGTTGCTCGTCCAGATAGATTGCCTAGAACGATTCCGTCCTTCATATTATCCCTTACAATCTTAAAACTTCTTATAGCATCCTTATCTTCAATTGCAACGGTTTGTGAACCGACTGCCATAGGAAGATTGAACTCTTTTGCAATTTTAGAAAGATCCTTATTTATATCCTCTGTGAAATCAGATCCGCCAGTCATGGCATTGATCATCAGTGGGAAGTTGATCTTTTTGTTTAAAAACATAGTAGAAGTATCCACTTCATAGAAATCACATTCTGGAAGGGAATTGTGCATAAGCATCACATCGTCAAATAATGGATTGCCAGTAAAACTAGATCTTAAATAATTTTCTATATGCTCTCTTTTTCTATATTTTCTCATATTATTCTCCTAGTTGTAGTAATAATTATCTGTACTTTATAGAGCCGCCGGTGGATGAACCAGTGGTAGCTATATTGAAAGCTTCGTTAAATGATTTGTAATCGTCCTCAGAGGATAGAAGTTCATAGGTAAAGCTGTAGAATGGATAATCCACTCTATATGTCATGAGATTGCCGTAGTCAAAACCAAAAGCCATGCCGTAGAAGAACATACCATTGCTATCTTCGGAGTCACAGTTTTCTTTTAGATCATTTTCTATCTTTTTATATTTTTTGAAGACATAATCTCCCTTTGGAGTGAGCCTAAACATGACAGCCAGACCTACTACCAAAATCCCGATAAGTGCAAGGGTTGCAATAAGTATGATGATAGGATTTAAAGTAAAGGCAGAGGCTACGAGGAAGAGGGCAGAAATTGCTCCAGCCTGTGAAAATAACTTCACGTCCTTTAGCATTTGGTACTTAAGGCCAAGCTCGATTAGCCTTTTCTTCAAAATACTTCCTATGTCTTCAAAGTTTCTGAAGAATCTAACTTCATTTTCTGTTCTTATATCTCTAATCTCTTTGAAAGAGATTTCGTCACTATTATTTAGTTCAAACAATTTGTCGAAGAAATATCTTTGATAAGATGTCTTGATTCTGGATTCGTCCTCTTTGGAAACTATATAGTCCGCACGGGTCTTGCCTCTTTTCGTAGTGTAGTTGGTCCTAGTGATGGACACCGCACCAGCTTCTTCCAGTTCCAAAAGGGTTACTTCCATAAGCCTTGTTAAGACTTGGTTGCCCTTTAAAAAGAAACCAGCTTCAACAGCAGTTAAGAATACTAAGTTTTCTTCGTCGTCTGTAGAAAGCACTAGCTTCAAGAGTTTGTATCCAAATGGAATTAGGAGTATTCCAAACCCAATTGCGATAAAAGTATATATAATCGGTCTTTCTGTCGCCGGATTTTCCTTTGCAGAAGAAAGAAGACTCTTGTAGGTATCTTCGGTTCTATTCTTAGCAAACTCTGTAAAATCCATATCGTAGAGAACCTTGAGATTTACAGAATTATTTTTAGAAATATTACTTCCGGTTAAAAGGATCTTGCCATCCTTAACCTCTGACTTAATATCGGAAGTGGAACTGATGAAAATATCCTTTCCAGCAAATGGACCGTACTCAAAAGTAATTGTGCTTTTGAAATTTCTGATGCCGTCCTTTAATCCTTTGAAATAATCGTAGGAAAAATATCCAATATCTTGACCCAATGAAGTCATATCATTTAGTTCGTAGCTAAAATCAATTTTTTTACTAGTTGCAAATGAAGTGTACACCTTGATCTCAACGGAGTTGTTGTTTTCAAGAATATTGAACACGTCTTTTGAACCATTTGAAGCTTTGGTGTCCTGGGTTAGGGATTTGTCATTTATATAAACTTTAATATTATCTATCTTAGAAGTATTCTTCTTATCAATCGTTCTAGTGACTACATTTCTGGAACTATCCGCACTCCATGTTATCGATTCTTT
>CAMYEJ010000088.1 GCA_947254665.1 uncultured Peptoniphilus sp. | reverse complement strand
ACAAATAGCTGAACTGCACGATGGAACTTTCATTATAAAAAATAAGTATCCAGGACTTGAAGTATCTTTTATCTTTAATTATATTAGTTAATTTTGTAGTGCAAATAAGTATAAAAAACCAGAGTAATATTTATTTTACTCTGGTTTTATTTGATTTTTTATCTATTATTACTATTTTCGTTGTCATTTATTATAGATCTTCTTTTTTTCTTCCTGCTCTTGCTGTCATTGGAGTTTTCATTGTCTTTTTTAGAGTCTTTTTTAGAATCTTTCTTCTTGTCGGACTTTTTGTTGTTGTTATCATTATCATCGTCGTCGTCTTCATCATCCCAATACAATTTGTCCACGTTTCGAGGAGTAGTGCCATCTTTGAACATTTCATATCTTCCATTTACATATTTTCTGTAAATGCCATCAGGTTTGTCATAGTCAATCTTTTCTAAATCTTCATGGATTGGATCCATGATAGCTTTAAATAAAGTGGCTGCTCTATCTGAACTAAATCCCAATGATTCATGATTGTCCTTAGCAAGTAGAACAGAAGCGGTGTAGTAAGGAGTAAATCCTACGAACCAAGCTTCTCTCTTATCGTTTGTAGTACCAGTTTTACCTGCGGTTACTTGTCCTTTGACTCTAGCGTTTCTACCGGTTCCTGAAGTAACTACTTCCTTCAAAATATCAGTTAGAATATAAGCGTCTCTCTTGTCAGCAACTTCTACTAAATTATCTTTTCTTTCGAAGATAACATCTCCAGTGCTAGTTACAATTTTATCTACAAATGTAGGTTTTTCAAATTGACCTTCGCAAGGGAAGACTGTAAATGCTCCTGCCATTTCAAGAGGACTGATACCTCTAGTCATTCCGCCTAAGGAAAGTGCAGCATAGTTTAAGTCATTTTCCTTATCTACAGAAGTTACGCCTAATTCTTCAAGAGTATCTATAATACTATTTAAGTTAGCTTCGTTATTTACATTTTGTGAATAGGTTGAGTATCTATTCTTTCTATCGTTAAAATCTGTATTTATATCCCTAGATACGAGGTATGCTCCAACGTTAGAGCTTCGTACCAAGAGCTTTCTAATAGTAGTCCAACCAATATAACTTCCAACATTGGAAGGTTTGTATTGAATATATGGAAGGTTTACATATTTTAGATTTGAATCTAAATATACATCTCCTGCGGTTGCTCCATGGTTAAATGCAGTTAGATATGGGCCGATAGGTTTAATTGATGAACCAGGTTGTCTAGGTATGGTCGCTCTATTTGCAAGAGAACCTCCACCAAGTCCACGACCACCGACAAGTGCAACTACCTTGTGAGTTTTATTATCTATAATAACAGAACCTACTTGAGGTTGCGGATCGCCATTTACATCCACTGTGTTACCAGGATAATACTTGGTGTTTTGTACCGTTTCTTCTAGTGATTGTTGAATCTTTGTGTTCATGGAAGTATAGATATTTAGTCCGCCACGATATAGTTCGCTTTCTGCATCTTCTTTTGAAAATCCTGAGTTAATAAGTATTTCCTTAGTTTCTTTCAAAGCTGTATCTACAAAGTAAGAGGAGATACCAGATTGTGATCTGTTGGAAATATTTAAAACTATAGGTTGATTCATAGCTTCATCAAATTGAGCTTGGTCGATCTTACCTTGTTTAAGCATATTTTTAAGTATCTTATGTTGTCTTTCAAGTGATTTTTCGTTAAATTGTGCCTTCATTGGAACCAACTGATTGGATTCTATAAGGTGAAGGTCAAATTTATCTATTCTACCAAGATCTAGAAGTTTTCTAGAATATTCAATTATCTTATCAATATTTTCTTTTTGAGATGTGTCTGCAGGCACTAGCTCAAACTGTATTGAAGATAGATCATCTTCATCTGTAATATTTACTCTGTTGTAAGGAGTGTAATATTCCGGCAAGTTTGTAACTCCTGCAATAAGAGCACATTCAGCAAGGGTTAAATCTTTTACATTTTTACCAAAGAACATCTTAGATGCAGCCTGAACCCCTACGGTACCTTTAGAAAAACCAGCACAGTTAAGGTAAGCTTCCAAGATTTCTTCTTTAGAAAGTTCATCTTCGATTTGATAAGCATAGTATATGTCCATCAACTTTCTTTCGATCTTTTGGACACGACTTGTGTATAGGTTCTTAGCAAGCTGCATGGTTATGGTTGAACCACCTTGATCAAATCTACCACTCATAAGGTCGTAGTAGAGAGCACCAGCGAGTCTTTTGAAATCTACTGCACTATGTTGGAAGAATCTTTCATCTTCAACAGAGACTACAGCATTTATTAAATCTTTTGGAATATTATCAATGCTTACGAATTCTGCATATTCATCTTTTACAAGCCTTTGGAGAAGATCTCCATTGCTATCGTATATTCTTGAAGTTTCAAATAGCTTCTCCCTATAATTTTTTGGATCGATAGGCGGTGCTTTTTTAAGTACAGATACGAGGTAACAACCTGCAATCGAGCCGAGAGTTATAATTGCTATTAGAATAAGTAGGAATATAACTTTAAAAAAAGAAGAAATTCTATGAGTTTTTTTCTTTTTATTATTTCTTTTCATTTAAACCTCCGAGCATATGTTAATTATAACAGAAATGTTTAAAATCTTAAACAATCTACAAAGAATTTGAAATTTTGTAAGAAAGTAAATATAATTAGTTGAGAGGAGATAATATGGAATTAATGCTAGCCCCGATGGCGGGGTACACAGATTTTGTTTATAGATCCATGTGTATGGACTTTGGTTGCGACTCAACCATCACAGAAATGGTCAGTGCCAAAGCTCTCTATTACAAAGATAAGAAGACTTTGAAACTTATGAAGACTTCTGACAAAGAAAAAAATGTGCACCTGCAATTATTTGGATATGAAGAAGATATATTTGAAATAGTTGTTAAAGAAATACCAAGTAAGTTTAACTATATAAACATAAACATGGGATGTCCAGCTCCGAAAATTGTAAAGAATTTTTCTGGATCCTACTTATTAAATGATCCGGAAAAATGTAAAAGACTAATATATGCACTTAAATCTTCAACAGATATTCCTATAAGCATCAAAATCCGGCGAGGAATAAATGGTGGTAATCAAGGATTAACAGTTGCTAAGATTGCTGAAGAAGAGGGAGCAAGCATGGTCATTGTCCATGGAAGAACAAAAGAGGAATATTATAGTGGACTTGCAGATTGGGATTTTATAGAAGAGGTCGCAACGAGTTTAAATATTCCGGTAATAGGAAATGGTGACATAACAGACTACGATAGTTTCTTTAAGAGAACAAAAGATTCAAAAGTAAGTGGTGTAGCAATAGGTAGAGGTGCAATTGGAAATCCATTCATCTTTAAAGAAATAAAGAGTAAAATAAATAAAGAAGAATATACTCCACCGACAGAGAAAGAAAAATTAGAGACATTTCTTACACATCTAAAGATGATGATTGAAGCGTATCCAAAGAATGTAGCAATAAATGAAATGAGAAAACAATTTGTAGGATACTCAAATGGAATCTATGGAGCAAAAGAACTAAGACAGAAGCTAAACACACTAAATGAATACGAAGATATATTAAAAATGATAAAAGATCACTTTGAATAGTTATTTTTAGTTCAAAAAACGGCTAGAATTTAGTAAATAACTTGACTTATTGAGTTTTTTTTAATATAATAATTTGACGTCAGGCGGCATGCCTATTTTTTATGAGAAATGGAAGTGAAATGATGGAAAAGGATATATTTTTTACCCCAGAAGGGTTAGAAAAAATTGAAAATGAAATAGAATTTTTAAAGACCGTCAGAAGAAAAGAAGTTGCTGAAAGAATCAAGATCGCACTTGGTTACGGAGACTTATCTGAAAACTCTGAATACGACGAAGCTAAGAACGAACAAGCTCAAGTTGAAGAAAGAATCGTAAAACTTGAAAACATGGTTAGAAATGCGGTTGTCATTGAAAGCGATGATTTAAACACAGAAATCGTAAATATCGGATCAACAGTTTCAGTAAAAGATCTACACACAGATAAAGAAAGCACCTACACAATAGTTGGTTCTGCAGAATCAAGCCCACTTGAAGGCAAGATTTCAAACGAATCTCCTGTAGGTTCAAGTCTTATCGGCAAAAAAATTGGGGACGTAGTAGATATAGAAGTTCCAAAGGGAACTATAACTTTGGAAATAATGAATATTTCATTATAAGGAGGATACTTTGTCACAAGAAAAAGATTTAAATGAAATGCTTCTTTTGAAAAGAAATAAACTTAAAGAACTTAGAGAAAGAGGAGAAGATCCTTTTTTAATAGAAAGTTATCCCGTTGATAGTTATTCAAAAGATATAAAAGATAACTTTTCTGATTTTGAAGAAAAAGAAGTAGTTGTAGCTGGAAGAATCATGAGCAAGAGACGCCATGGAAAGATCGCCTTTCTTGATCTTCAAGACTCAAGAGGAACCATTCAAATATTCTTAAGAAAAGATGTAATGAATGAAGGCTACGATGTAATAAAAGACATAGATATTGGAGATATAGTAGGAGTAAAGGGAAAAGTTTTTAAAACAGAAGCTGGAGAAATCACAGTGCGTGCAACAGAAGCTTCTCTACTATCTAAATCTCTACAAATCCTACCAGAAAAATTCCACGGATTAAAAGATATCGAACTTAGATACAGAATGAGGTACGTGGATTTAATCGTAAATCCAGAAGTTAAAGATGTATTCATAAAGAGATCTAAGATTATAAAAGCAATCAAGGAGTACTTAGATGAAAGAGGATTCTTAGAAGTTGAGACACCTATACTAGGTTCTGTTGCAGGTGGAGCAAATGCAAAACCATTCTTAACTCATCACAATACACTAGACATGGATATGCAAATGAGAATCGCTAACGAACTTTATCTAAAGAGACTAATCGTTGGTGGTTTTGACAAAGTTTACGAACTTGGAAAGATGTTTAGAAACGAAGGAATAAGTCCAAGACACAATCCTGAATTTACAAATATAGAACTTTACCAAGCTTATGTTGACTACGAAGAGATGATGAGAATCACAGAAGGTATCTTTGAATACGTAGCTAAAAAGGTACTTGGAACTACTAAGATCAACTACCAAGGAAAAGAAATAGAATTAAAAGCTCCTTGGAGAAGAATAACAATGATCGATGCTATAAATGAGTATGCGGGAGTGGATTTCAACGAAATAAATACAGATGAAGAAGCAAGAGAAATTGCTAAGGCAAAGGGACTTGAAGTAGATCCAAAATGGACAAGAGGTCATGTAATTTCAGAAATGTTCGAAGAATTCTGTGAAGCAAACTTAGTTCAACCAACATTTGTAACAAAACATCCAGTAGAAGTTTCACCACTAGCTAAGCGTGACCCAGAAGATCCAAGACTTACACAAAGATTCGAAGCATTTATGAACACATGGGAACTTGCAAATGCATTTTCAGAATTAAATGACCCAATAGATCAAAGGGAAAGATTCGAAGAACAACTTCGCGAAAAGGAAATGGGAGATGACGAAGCTCATCCAATGGATACAGACTTCCTAAACGCAATTGAAGTTGGACTTCCACCAACAGGAGGACTTGGAATAGGAGTTGACAGAATGATCATGATACTTCTAGACCAACCAACCATAAGAGATATAATCTTCTTCCCAACAATGAAGCCAATAGGAGCAAGTAACGATTCAGAAGGACAAGAAATCC
>CAMYEJ010000087.1 GCA_947254665.1 uncultured Peptoniphilus sp. | reverse complement strand
ATATAATATATTATAGTTTAAATTTTTTTACAGGAGGATATTATGGAAAACAAAAAACTTAAACCAACGACGTTGCAAGCGGTATCACCTTTAGCGGTAATGATCATTCTACTTACAGTAGGAGTAGGGATCTTCAAACTAAGAGCGGAACCAATTATTTTAATTTGTGCTAGTTTCGCGGCGATTATCGCGATGAGACTCGGTTATAGTTGGGAGGAATTACAAAAGGGAATCATAGAAAAGATATCATCAGCACTTCCAGCTACATTGATATTGTGGTCAGTAGGTTTACTTATCGGATCTTGGATGTTTTCAGGCACCGTACCTATGATAATTTACTATGGAGTTGATCTAATCAATCCAAGATTTCTTTACATTTCTGCATTCTTAATCACCGCAGTTCTATCCACTGTTACAGGTACATCTTGGGGATCTGCAGGTACCATCGGGGTTGCAATCATGGGTATTGCTCAAGGACTAGGAATGAGCTTACCTATTACAGCTGGAGCGGTAGTAGCAGGATCATATTTTGGAGATAAACTATCACCATTTTCTGATACCACTAACTTAGCGCCACTTGCAGCTGGTTCAGAATTATATGAACACATAAAACACATGCTCTACACCACAGTTCCAGCATCAATAGTTTCTTTAGTAGTATACCTAGTTGTAGGTTTATCAACTAAATCTTCAACAGTTACTACTGAATCAGTAAATATTATCCAAGGACAACTATCAGGAATATATCATTGGAGTATTCTTTTACTACTACCTGTAGTTATAATGCTTGTTGGATCAGTTTTAAAATTTCCAACTCTTCCAACCATGGTTGTGAACTCACTAATATCAGTAGTTATCGGAGTATTCGTTCAAGGATTTACATTTAAGAATGGATTTATCTCTATGATCAATGGTTTCAACGTAACCATGTCTAATTTCGATGGAGAAGTATTAAAAGATATAACTACATTAGTTAACAGAGGTGGAGCAGTATCAATGACTACCACCACAGTACTTGTATTCTGTTCTATGGGATTTGCAGGTATCATGTCCACTTCAGGCATGCTTGATGTGGTTCTAGAAGCGATTTTAAAGAGAGTGAAGACTACATTTGGAGTTATCATATCAACAATCGCATCTTGCTTCACAGTTGCCTTTGTAACAGGTAACTCATATCTTTCAATCTTAATCCCAGGAGAACTATTCAGCAAGATTTATCTAGAAAGAAATCTACACCCTAAGAACCTTTCAAGAACACTTGAAGACTCAGGTACTGTACTAGTACCACTTATTCCTTGGTCAGCAGCAGGAGCTTACATGGCTGCGACTTTAGGCGTAGAAACTTTGGCATATCTACCATGGGCAGTGCTTAACTACATGGGAATTGTTTTTGCTATAATTTTGGGATTAACGGGTATAGGAATAACAAAGATAACTGAAGCAGAAAAAGAAAAGTTTTTACAAAAAATGGGTGAAAAATAATGTTTTTAATTGAAAATGCAAAGATTGCTGGCGAAGAAGGACTTAAAAATATCCTAATAGCTGGCGGAAAAATCGAAAAAATTTTTGAAGGTGGATGCGAATATCCTGTCGATGAAAAATATGATGCAGCTGGCAAGAACATCATCCCAGGACTAATCGACCAACACATTCACATCACCGGCGGTGGTGGAGAAGGTGGATTCAACACCAGAGTTCCAGAACTAGGACTTTCAAAATTAATCGAAGCAGGAATCACAACAGTAGTTGGACTTCTTGGTACAGATTCAGAAACTAGAAGCGTAGAAAATCTAGTGGCAAAATCATTAGCACTTACCAAAGAAGGGATAAAAACCTATTCACTTACAGGCTCTTACGCATATCCAAGCCCAACCATCACAGGATCAGTTAAGACCGATATCGTGTTTATAGATCAACTAATCGGAGTTAAGATTGCAGCAAACGACCATAGAGATTCATGCCTTGACTACAAGGAACTTCAAAGAATTGGAGCAGAAGCAAGAGTTGCAGGAATGATTTCCGGCAAGAGTGGTCATGTAACCATCCACATGGGTGGAGGAAAACTCTTATTTGATCAAATAAATGATGCACTAGAACATTCCAACCTACCTATCACAATCTTTAGACCAACCCACGTAAATAGGGATGATAAACTATTTGAAGAAGCACTTAAATTTGCGGAAAGAGGCGGATACATCGACATCACATCTGGCATGAGCAGAAAATTAACCGATGCAAAAGCATATCAAATGGCAAAAGAAAGAAATGTGCTAGATAGAATCACATACTCATCAGATGGATTCGGATCTTGGTCAAACTATGACAAAGAAGGAAACTTGGTAGAAATAGGATACTCACCAGTTGACACAGGTATCAAATCCATAAGAGAAATAGTAGAATCAGGAGAAAAACTAGAAGATGCAATAAAACCATTCACATCAAATGTAGCAAAAGTTTTGAAACTCGATAGAGAAGTGGGATATGTAAAAGAAGGATATCTTGCAAATCTAGTTGCATTAAATGATGATTTGGAAATTGAAACAGTAATCTCCGAAGGTCAAGTGATGATGAAGGACAAAAAGTTATTAAAAAAAGGAACCTACGAATAGAATTAATTAATGATAAAGGCGGCAGAGATGTCGTCTTTTTTGTTTCAAATAAAAAAGGAATGGTCTCCCATTCCCTTTTTATTCAATCGATTTTTTATCCGCCACTTCATCGATCTTATCCATTATCTTAAATGCGGCTTTCATATGTGAAGAATAAATATACTTATCTTTCATCTTCTCTATTCTTTTTCTGAACTTTTCTCCATCTTTTCCTTCCAAAATCCTCTCTTTTGCGTAGTTTAGGATTTCTATTTGAAGCACGAACTTATTTTTCAAATATTTTCTTAAACTCTTATCTTTTAAAAACTCATTCGTCTTTTCATGATTTCCTTCAAGTAAATATACGGTGGATAGAGTTATCTTAACCATAAACTCAAAGATCATATTCATTTTTGCCTTTTCCAGAAGTTTTTCTCCGATGAATTTTGCCTCTTCAAACTCCATTTTATAGAATCTATCTTCCATCTTATTTATAAAAAGTCCTTGAATAAATGTCTTCGAAAAATCTACTTCGTCGATGTTTATGGTATACCCCTCGACTTCCTTGCCATTTATAAGATCAACTTCATCGTTTAAAATCTTGTGTAGGGCTATTCTTTCTTCTAAATCATTTTTTAAGTAAAAGATATTTGCACCGTCATTATTTATAACTTTAAGGGGAACCAGGTTTACTATTCCACTGTAGATTCCTACTATTGCAAATATTTCTAGAAGTCCTGTTATAGCTGGGTTTAGGTTATAGGTTTTAAAGATTATTATCGAAATCAATGAAACTATTAAATTTAAAAGTCCGCCACCGAGGTTATAGATAACTACTGGGTAATCTCCGTATTTCATCTCTGGTGGAACCATAATGCACTGTCCACCTGTGCCTGGAACTTTTAATTTTCTAATTTTAAATCTGCTATCTGTTCTTACAAGTGTGGTTGAGCCTATTCTAAAGAACAAAAATCTATATCCAGTTAGAAGTCCTCCAATCATGTGACCTGCTTCGTGGATGATTATTTGAACCATGATGACTAAATAGATTGATAAAAATACCACCGCAAACCAAAAGATATTGTTGAGAAGTACACTTTCTAAAACTATAAATTCCTTTGCGTAGCTTACTACTTGCACGGAGGCGAATCCTATAAAAAATGCTGCAACTAAAAATGCTACTATTGTAAATATATTTTCTAATGTTTTTCTCTTCATATTTCTCCTTTTATGTGAAAACGATTAAATAATTTTTCCATGGGTATGTATCTAAAGATAAATTGAATTATAATATATTAGGAGGTCCCATGAAACTATATTATACGCCGAAGAGTTGTTCTATAGCAAGTTGGATTGCTCTAGAATGGGTGGGTGCAGATTACGAAGTGGAGAAGGCGGAGACAAAATCTGAAGAATACAGAAAGATAAACCCAGCTGGAACTGTGCCAGAGCTAGATATTGGAGACGGAAAGATATTAACAGAAAACACTGCTATTTTAAAATATATAGCAGATATCCATAGAGAAAAGAACCTAGGTGCTGACGAAGGTTTATTAGAGGAGTTTAAATACAACAAACTTTCTTCGTTTTTAAATGGATTCCATTCAGCGTTTGGTCCATATTATGTACCGGAAAGATTCACAGTTGCTACAGATGAGATCTCGATAGAAAATGTTTTAAAAGCAGCATATATTTCGATAGATAATGTGATGAAAAGCTTGGATAATATGCTAGAGGGGAAGTATTATCTCTACAATGATAAGAGGAGCGTGCTGGATGCGTATGCCTATGTAATGGTGAGATGGACCGACGATTTTGAAAAGTCCTGGAAAGAGTATCCGAATGTGAAGAGATTTGTAGAAAATTTGGAAAAAGATGATGCGGTTAAGACTGCATATAGGGGATAGTATTTTAATAACTTTCTAAATGAAGACCGTCACCCTGAACGAACGAAGTGAGTCGAACGGGTATAACCCTGGTGATGTTAAGAATGGGTGAATTATTTGACAAGATTAGGTTAAATAGAGCTTATACCCATTCTACTTCAGAGCCTTGCGGCTCTTCCGCTCAGGGTGACTGTAGTTGGGAAGGTTACTATAGCGTCGAAGCCCTATCCGAAATCTTTGATTTCGCTGCAGGTCTCGTGCAAAGAGGTCCAAAGAAGCTAAGCGAAGTGCCGGCTGATTTGTAGAACTCGACTGCCCGGCTATGGAAGCAAAATGCTTCCGATACAATGCAGTTATGTGGGTATTCTAATAGTTTTCTCGATGAAGACTGTCACCCTGAGCGAACGAAGTGAGTCGAACGGGTATAACCCTGGTGAGGTTAAGAATGGGTGAATTATTTTCCTAGACTAGGTTAAATATAGCTTATACCCATTCGACTACAAAGGCTACGCCTTTTTCGCTCAGGGTGACCTTTAACCATTCATATAAAAATAATAACTTTTCAAATTATAATAAAACAAAGGAGATTGTTTTGAACATTAAGAGTCAAGAAGAAATTCTAAACATAATTAAAAATATCAAAAAAAGACCAATTATAATCGGTGTGACCGGACGGGTTTCCATCGGCAAGAGCACCTTTGCAGGAGAACTTCACGATCTATTAAAAGAAAATGGATACTCTTCAAACATTCTATCCACAGATCATTTTCTCTACAGCAACATGGATTTAGAATCTAAAAAGATCGAAGATCCACGAGGTTTTCCAAAGAGTTACGATTCGGATAAGTTTAGAGATGCTCTTTTAAATATTAAAAATAAAAAGGATTTAGAGCATCCCGTATATTCCCACACTACCTACGATATTTTGAAAGAGTTTCAAACCTACGAGGTGCGCGATATAAATATTGTGGAAGGTGTAAATATTTTTTATAACAATAGAAACGAGGTTTCATTCCAAGACTTTTACGATTTAGTTTTCTTTCTTGATACGGACAAAGAAAATACTTGGAACTGGTATTTAAAGCGAGTGCATTTTCACATCGATGAGTGCCATGACGAGGACAATTTTTTCTATCCTTTTAAGAACATGAGTGACGAAGATATTGAAAGGGAATCGAAAAAATACTGGGATGGTATCAACGATTTAAACGATGTGAAATTTATAGAGCCGACGAAATCTCTATCCGATTATGTGGTAAATTTCGACTCTAATCATGAGATTATA
>CAMYEJ010000086.1 GCA_947254665.1 uncultured Peptoniphilus sp. | reverse complement strand
ACTCAGTACAAAACTAAAGATTCTACAAAATGTACTGATGTTTTCGGAAGAAAATAGGTCTATCATCTTATTTCTCAGTACATAATTGCATTATTTAGAAAATGTACTGATATTATGGGTAAAAAGCCGTCAAAACATTAAAAAAGGCTCTATAATATCTGTTGGTGTTTTACTCCCCGACAGATATTATAGAGCCTTAAAAAAATAAAAAAAAAGAGGCTTTTGCCTCTTTCCATTTTAGTTTTCGATTAATTTTTGACCGTTTATTTTAATTCCAGGTCCCATTGTAGATGCTACTGTTACTGATTTTAGGTAACGTCCTTTTGATGATGCAGGTTTTGCTTTGATTATAGCTTGTGTTACTGCTTGGAAGTTATCTTGTAGCTTTTCTGTTCCAAATGATACTTTTCCGATTGGTACGTTTATTATTGCTTGTTTGTCTACTCTGTACTCAATCTTACCTGCTTTAGTATCTTGTACTGCTTTTTCTACTTCGAATGTTACTGTTCCTGATTTTGGGTTAGGCATTAATCCTTTTGGTCCTAGGACACGTCCGATCTTTCCTACTACTCCCATCATGTCAGGGGTTGCTATTACTACGTCGAATTCAAACCAGTTTTCTTTTTGGATTTTTTCTACGTATTCTTCTCCACCTGCGTAGTCAGCTCCTGCGTTTAGTGCTTCTTCTACTTTTGGTCCTTTTGCTAGTACTAATACTCTTATTGTCTTACCTGTTCCGTGTGGTAGTACTACTGTTCCTCTTACTTGTTGATCTGCTTGTCTTGGGTCTACTCCCAGTCTTACTGATAGTTCAACTGTTTCATCAAATTTTGCTTTTCCGGTTTTTTGCACTAATTCTAATGCTTCTTTTGCATCGTATAGATTGTGTTTATCGTAAAGCTTTATACTTTCTAAATAATTTTTTCCTTTTTTTGCCATTTTTACCTCCTGTGGTTCTTGCGAATTTAGATTCTCCCACTAATCAATAACTTCTACACCCATGCTTCTTGCAGTTCCTGCGATCATTGACATTGCAGCTTCTACAGATGCAGCGTTTAAGTCTTCCATCTTTAGTTTTGCGATTTCTTCTACTTGTGCTTTTTTAATTTTACCAACTTTTTTCTTGTTTGGTTCTCCTGAACCTGAGTTTAGGTTGATTGCTTTTTTAATTAACACTGCTGCTGGTGGTGTCTTAGTTATAAAGCTAAAGGTTCTATCTTGATATACTGTTAATACTACAGGAATAATCATTCCAGCTTGGTCTTGGGTTTTTGCGTTAAATTGCTTTGTAAACTCCATTATGTTTACTCCGTGAGGACCAAGTGCTGTACCAACTGGTGGTGCTGGTGTTGCCTTTCCTGCAGGGATTTGTAATTTTACTAATGCTATGACTTTCTTTGCCATTTTTTACCTCCTGTGGTTTTGCGGGGTTACCCTCCCACTAATTTTTTTAAATCTTTACTATTTGATTGAAACTTAGTTCAACTTTGGTATCTCTTCCAAACATTGAGATGACTACGTCTACTTTTCCTTTTTCGTAGCTCATGGCGTCTATTACGCCTACGAAGTCTTCGAATGGACCGTCTTTTACTTTTACGCTTTCTCCTACTTCGTATCCTCCGAAGAATTCTTTCTTATCTGCTACTCCTAGGGCTAAGACTTCTTCATCTGATAGTGGGACCGGTTTAGATCCTGGTCCTACAAATCCTGTTACTCCTCTAGTGTTTCTCACTAGGTACCAGGTTTCGTCATTCATTATCATCTTCACTAGGACATATGATGGGAATAGTTTTCTTTCTTTTGATTTTTCTACTCCATCTTTTTCTTCTACATACTCTTCCATTGGAACTTGTATGTCAAGTATTACATCTTCCATGTGTCTGTTTTGGACCATGGCTTCCATGTTTGCTTTTACTTTGTTTTCATGTCCGGAATATGTGTGGATTACATACCATTTTGCAGTATTCTCTCTTAAAACATCATCTGACATCTTATCTACCTACAATCAGCTTTATTATGAAATATACTATTTCATCGTATGCTGATAGAACGAGAGCTGATAAAATACTTACTACTATTACTACTGTGGAGTATTTTATTACTTGTTCTTTTGTAGGCCACACAACTTTTTTGAATTCAGATTTTACTCCACGTAGATACTTGTTTGTATCTTTCGTTTCGTTTGTTTTTACAACTGGTTGTGCCATCATATCACTCCTTATTTCGTTTCTTTGTGAGCAGTATGTTTTTTACAAAACTTGCAGTATTTACTACGCTCTAGTCTTTCAGTATTTGTTTTTTTGTTCTTATAAGTTACATAGTTTCTTTGTTTACATTCAGTGCATTCAAGAACAATACGGTCAGCCATTAAAACACCTCCTAAAATGGTTTATAAAAAGGCTTAATTTACTATTAAGCCTTTAGTTTCTGGTCAAACCTTCAGTTGACCCTATTATTTTACTATAAATCTGTCTATTTTACAAGCAATTTTATAGTTTTTGTGCATTTTTGTTGATTTTAATGTTTTTTTACTCCCATGTCATGTTCATGGCATTCGCTACAACCACATGAGCGGCCACAATCGCAGGTTCCTTTGTTCTTCTTTACATGTCTTATTGCGAAGTACACTGCTACTAGTACGATTGCTATTATTATAAAATCTATTGGTTACTATTCTATCTATCTTGTCAGATTTGGTCATGCCAGCTCTGGCCTTTTTAACTGTGTCTTTTGTAACTTGTGCTACATAGTTATATCTTTCGTCGGTAATGATACCTTCGCCGTCATCACCCATTTCTTTTTCAGCTCTTGCGATGATTTCATCAACTTTTTTTCCTTCTTCAGCAGAAATCTTAATTTCTTCTCTGATCTTTTCGTCGTTTTCAAAAAGTTTTATAGCAATCCATCTTTTAGATTTGTGTTCTTTAATAGATGCTACAGCTTCTTCGATTTCTGTTAAATACTTTTCTACATCTTCGCCAAAAGTTTTCATTTCTTCAGTCTTTTGACCTTTAAATGATTTAGCAACTTCTACAAGATGATCTATATTTTCGCCTTTAAGCGCAGAGATTTCTACAACTTTACAGCCGAGTCTCTTTTCGATTTGTGCTACGTCAATATAGTCGTTGTTCTTTCTAACCACGTCCATCATATTAAGTGCGATTACTAGTGGAATACCAAGCTCACTAAGTTGTGTTGCAAGGTATAAGTTTCTTTCTATATTGGTTCCGTCTATTACGTCAATAATTACATCTACTTTTTCGTTTATTAAGTAATGACTTCTTCAAGTGTATATGGAGAAAGTGAGTAGATGCCTGGTAAGTCTGTGATGGCAACATCCTTTTCTTTTTTGTAAAGTCATGTCTTCTTTTCAACAGTTACCCCTGGCCAGTTACCTACATATTGGTTTGAACCAGTAAGAGCATTGAAAAGGGTGGACTTTCCACTGTTAGGATTACCTGCCAAAGCAATTGTGATTTTCATATTAATCCTCTTTCCTCTATTCTCTCTTTTAAATTACATTTCTTCTACTTCTATAAGGTCAGCGTCTTCTTTTCTAATGCTGAGCTCATAGTTTCTAAGGTTGATCTGAACTGGATTTCCTAATGGTGCAACCTTACGAACAAATAGTTCTGCACCTTTCGTAATACCCATATCCATAATTATTCTCTTGAGCGGTCCCTTGCCACTGATTTTGATAACTCTGTATTGGGAAGATACTGTAGTGTCGAAGCCCTAGCCGAAATCTTTGATTTCGTCGCAGGTTTCGTGCATTTACAAAGAAGCCGAATGTAATGAAGGCTGATTTGTAGAACTCGACTGCCTCCCATGGTAAATGTAGTTAGGAGGTAACTTTTAAAATTCCAGAGGTAGACAGTCACCCTGAGCGGAGGGTGGATGTTTTCCGACACCCGTAGTCGAATGGGTATAACCTTGGCGGGGTTATACAAGGATGATTATTTACATATATTATAATCTTTGAAATTTTTCACTTGCCTTGGCTTGGTTAAATAGAGCTTATACCCATTCGACTCACTGTGTTCGCTCAGGACGACCAGTTTGGAGAGTGTTTTCTATTGCATGGTGACTGTATTCCTTAGTTTTTTATGTGGCGAATCATTTAAAATTTCCCATAAAAAACACGCTCTATGTAGAGCATGCTCAATTATTTTTATATGGGTTTTGCAAATATCATCTTGCCTGCTGAGGTTTGTAGTACTGATGTGACTTCTACTCGGATTATTTTTCCTATATAATCCTTTCCTTGTTCTACTACTATCATGGTGCCGTCGTCTAAGTAACCCAAGCCTTGGTTCATTTCTTTGCCGGCTTTTACTATTAGTACGTCCAGGCTTTCTCCTTGAAGGTACACTGGTCTTAGCGCGTTTGCGAGATCGTTTATATTTAGCACTTGTATATTTTGTAATGCTGCAACTTTGTTTAAGTTGTAGTCATTGGTTACTAGCTTTCCTTTTACGTCTGCTGCTAGTTTTAATAGTTTCATGTCCACTTCTTTTATATCTTCGTATTTTAAGTCGGATATTAAGACTTCTATTTTTTTGTCGTCTTGAAGTGATTTTACTATGTCAAGTCCTCTTCTTCCTCTATTTCTCTTTAGTGAGTCGGAGGAGTCTGCGATAAATTGCAGTTCTTCTAGCACAAACTCTGGTATTATTAGCGGTCCTTCTAAAAATCCCGCTGCTACTATTTCTTTTATTCTTCCGTCTATAATGACTGAGGTGTCTACTACTTTGGCAACTCCTTTGATCTTTGGTATCTTCATGGTTTCAAATTTTTTGGTGCCACCTCTTATATCTTTAAATTTTTCTTGTAGATCATCTAAGTTCTGTGATGATATTCTAAGTCCAAGATACCCAAACATTGCATACACGAGGATTGATATCACTACCCCAAGGTATGGTATAGGAATCAGTGATAATGGCTGGGTTACAAAAAACGCTAGGAGAAGTCCAAGTAATAGTCCTATAAATTCTGTGATTAGTTCTTGTGGACTCTTCTCTTTTAATTTTTTTTCTAGATGGTTTTGGAATCTTTCAAAGGCGTTTAATGTAGTTTGGGATGATAATAAAAATATAAATGCAAATAAAATAACGATGGCAACCCTAGAGATTGCGCTTCCTACTCCGCCAAATGGTATTTTTATTTCTAGCGCTTTAAGTACTGTTAGGACCAATAGTCCAAACCCAGCTCCTACAAATGTCCATAGTATGGTAAAGATCTTCCTGAATATACTTTTGTCCTTTTTAATACTACTACCCCCTTATCCGAGTATGGCCTCGTCTATTATCTCTTCTGCTTCTTCTGCAGTCTTTTCATATATTAGAGCCATTTCGGAAACTATGATCTTCTTTGCATTGTTAAGTAGTTTTCTTTCCCCTGTGGATAGATTCTTTTCGTTGTCCATCCTAACTAGGCATCTTACTACTTTTGCTATTTCAACAATGTCTCCTGATTTTATCTTCTCTGTGCTAAATCTGAATCTTCTATTCCAATTGCTAGGCATGTCGAGTTTCTTGTCTGACTGTAATGTTTCTAAGACTTCTTTCATTTCTTCTGTGCCGTAGATAGGTCTTACTCCTATTTCTTCTGCTTGTTCTACTGGAACCATGACCTTCATCTCTTGTATAGGCATCTTAAGTATGTAATAATTCCTTATTTCGCCTAAGATTTCTTTTTTTTCAATGTCTACTATTACTCCTGCTCCATGCATCGGATATACTACTTTGTCACCAATACTGTACATATTCTACCTCCCCCTTTATAGTATAACAT
>CAMYEJ010000085.1 GCA_947254665.1 uncultured Peptoniphilus sp. | reverse complement strand
GTTAATAGATCATATTTCTTTAGCACAAAGGAATTTTCTTACAACGCTTCATTAAATACAGAATACAAAAACACACTTGCAGATTCTATCTGGAGTGTTAGCAGAAGAAATATTTGATTACCTTAATAAAAATAATTTTGTCCATTAAAAAGATCTTGCAAGATGCAGGATCTTTTTTATTTACAAATTTACTTACATAAAAAAAAAAGAGGTCTTAGCCTCTTTAATTCTTAAATTAAATTTGATTCAAATTTTAATTTTGTTCATTTTTTAAAATTTGTTTAATCTTTGTGTGGATTAAATCTATTGCTACCGTGTTATAACCGCCTTCCAGGATTATTATATCAGCATACCTCTTAGATGGCTCAACGAATTGTATATGAGCTGGTCTTACAGTGCTCATATACTGTAGTATTACCGAGTCTAGACTCCTTCCCCTGTCCTTCATATCTCTTAGAATTCTTCTTATTATTCTCACATCTGCATCTGTATCTACAAATACTTTGATATCTAGTAGATCTCTGATCTCTTTTTCTGCTAAGATTAGTATTCCTTCTAGGATTATTACGTCCTTTGGTTCAACTCTTTTCGTCTCTTCTGTTCTATTGTGAATTGAAAAATCATATACAGGTTTTTCTACTGCTTTTCCCGCTATCAAATCTTTTAATTGTGATACCAATAGTTCGTTGTCAAAAGCAAATGGATGATCGTAGTTCGTCTTTACTCTCTCTTCAAATGGTAGGTTGGATTGGTCCTTGTAGTAAGAATCCTGCTCTATTATTGTTACATCTTTTTCGTCAATAAGTTTTATAAGTTCTTTGGTTATTGTACTCTTACCGGACCCAGTTCCTCCTGCAATTCCGATTATAACTGGTTTTTTCATGACTGAGATTTTCTCCTTATCATATATTTTTCTTCTACAGGTTCTATTGTTTTAAATTTATATATTTGTAGAGCCTTGTTGGCAACGTCTATGACATTGTCATCTTCGTCATACATTTCTTCTATTGTTTGAGTAAAATGTTTCCTTCCTGGGCCGAAAATTTCTACTTCTTCCCCTGGGAAGATTCTATTTTTCTGTACTACCGTTGCAATTTTAGTTTCTTCATCATAATCTGTAACAACTCCAACATAGTCGTATCCACGAATATATGAGTTGTCTGTGTAGACCTGTGAATCTTCCTTTGCCTTTCCGTAGAAAAATCCCGTAGTCCAATCTCTGTGGCTGACCTTTTTTAATTCTTCTTCATAGTATGGATCGAATTTATAATTTTTTGGATCTTTATAATATTCATCTATCGCCATTCTATAAGATCTTATGGTTGTTGCTAAATAGTAGTCACTCTTTACTCTTCCTTCTATCTTAAGAGATGCAATTCCCGCTTCAATAAGTTCGTCCAAGTGGGCTATCATGTTAAGATCCTTGGAATTCATGATAAATGTACCTTCATCATGTTCTTCTATTGGGAAATATTCTCCTGGTCTCTTCTCTTCTACAAGATAATATTTGTACCTACAAGGTTGCGCGCAGTCTCCCATATTAGCATCTCTTCCTGTCATATAGTTTGAAAGTAGACATCTTCCGGAATAGGACATGCACATTGCTCCATGGCAAAATGTTTCGATTTCTATCCCTTCAGTGTTCTTTACAATCTCTCTTATCTCTTCTAGTGAAAGTTCCCTTGCTAGGACCACTCTTTTCGCTCCTTGTGCCTTCCAGAAATTAACAGTCTGACTATTTGTTACAGATCCTTGGGTGGATATGTGTATATCTAGCTTAGGAGCAGCAGATTTAACTAGAGAAAACATACCTGGATCAGAAATTATAACCGCATCCACTCCAGCATCTTCTAGTTCCTTTGCATACTCTTCAATACCTACTATATCACTATTATGAGGCACAATATTTAGAGTTACGTGGACATGGGCGCCCCTTTCATGGGCATATTCCACTCCCTCTCTTATCTCTTCTATAGAGAAATTCTTAGATGCCTTTCTAAGTCCAAAGGAGCTTCCTCCTAGGTAAACCGCATCGGCACCATAATCAATTGCAGTTTTTAATTTATTTAAATCCCCCGCTGGGGCTAAAAGTTCAATCTTCTTCAAATTTCCTCCTTATTAGTAGAGCTCCATCTCCAATTGGAACAATACTAGAGTAAAACCTTTCATCATCTTTTATATCTTTCAAAAATTTTCTAAGTCTTTTAACTATAGTTATCTTTCTTCTCTTTACCAAATCCTGATTTGCAATCATCCCTCTAAAAAGGACATTGTCGCAGACTATTATTCCATCTCTATTTAAAAGTTTTATCGCTTCGTCAAAATACTTTTCGTACTGCCCTTTAGCAGCATCTATAAATACAAAATCAAATTTCTCATTGCATTCTAAGAGATATTCATAGGCGTCAGAATTGACAATATTTATTTTATCTTCTAGTCCAGATTTCTTTATATTTTCACTTGCGCTCTTTACCATGTCTTCGCTTAATTCAACTGTCACAAGTTTCTCTACACAGTCATTCATAGAAAATGATATGGCTGAATAACCTATCGCAGTTCCAAGTTCCAAAATTTTTTTCGGTTTAGTTGTATTTATAAGAAAATTATAGAACTCTTCGCATTCTTCTTCTATTATCGGAACGTGATTTTTCTCTGCGTAATCTCTAAGCTCAGCTAAAAGATCTGATTTAGTTTTATAAAGACTTCTTAGATAGTCTTCTATATATTCGTAGCTAACTTTGCTCATAAATTTAGGGACAAAAATGTCCCTCCTCAAATTTCCATTATAATAGGTAAGATCATTGGATTTCTCTTGGTTCTATGGTACAAGAATCCTCTTAAATCTTCCCTTATATTTGTCTTAAGCGTTGACCAGTCTGAAATAGATTTTCTGTCGCATTTGTCTAGAGTCTTCTTAACCATATCTCTAGCTTCGTCCATCAAATCTACAGACTCTCTAACATACACAAATCCTCTAGATATAATATCTGGACCGCTTACAACTTTTCCTTCTTGTTTAGAAATAGTAATTACTACTACTATAAGTCCATCTTCTGAAAGATGTTTTCTATCACGTAGAACGATGTTTCCAACATCACCGATTCCAAGTCCATCTACTAAGGTATTTCCAGAAGGTACGCTTCCCGTAATAGCCGCAGATTTCTTGTTAAATTCAAGTACATCTCCATTTTGAAGGATGAATATATCTGAAGGATCAGTACCCATTTGAGTCGCAAGTTCTGCGTGTTTTAAAAGATGTCTAACTTCACCATGGGCTGGCACGAAGTACTTAGGCTTAATTAGTGAAAGCATCATCTTTAACTCTTCTTGACAAGCATGACCACTTACGTGAATTTCAGAAAGTGCTTCATAGATTACCTTAGATCCAGTTTCCATAAGCTTGTTTATTACTTTTGCAACAGAATTTTCATTTCCTGGAATAGGTGTTGCAGATAGGATTATAACATCTTCTGCAGTTGCTTGAATCTTTCTGTGTTCACCAAAGGCAATCCTCGTTAGAGCACTCATAGGCTCTCCTTGAGATCCAGTTGTTATAACAACTGTCTCCTCTGGCTTATATTTCTTCATTTGGTTGATATCTATAATTGTGTTTTTCTTTACATCTACATATCCAAGTCTTCTTGCAGTGTCCATCATAGTTTCCATGGATCTTCCAGATAGTACAACTTTTCTGTCAAATTTTTCGGCAGAGTTTATGATTTGTTGAACCCTGTGAACATTGGATGCAAATGTAGCTATGATGATTCTGTTATTCATACAGCTTTGGAAAATTCTGTTGAATGTCTCTCCAACATTAGATTCACTCATGGTGTATCCCTTACGAAGGACATTTGTAGATTCTCCAACCATAGCAAGCACACCTTCTTTACCTATTTCGCCAAGACGAGTAAGGTCGATTGGCTCTCCGGAAATAGGTGTGAAGTCAACTTTGAAGTCTCCAGTTACAAATACATTTCCTATCGGACTCTTAATATATATAGCTGATGAATCAGGAATAGAGTGGTTAACCCTTACCCATTCAACTTCAAATTTACCAAGTTTGATTCTATCTCCTTGGTTTACAACCTTTAAGCAATTTAGTGGTATTCTGTGTTCTTTTAATTTGTTTTCTAATAGACCCATTGTAAGAGGTGTTCCATAGATTGGAATATCAAGCTCTTTCAATAGGTATGGAACTGCTCCTATGTGGTCTTCGTGACCGTGAGTTAGAACTAGTCCCTTTATTTTGTTTTTGTTGTTTATTAAATATGTGAAATCTGGAATTACAATATCTATTCCCAGCATTTCATCTTCTGGAAAGGTAAGTCCGCAGTCAACAATAATAATTGAATCTCTGTATTCGACTACAGTCATATTCTTTCCTATTTCATGCAGACCTCCTAATGGTATTATTTTTAATTTGTTGTTATTTTGCATTGATTTTATTCTCCTGTAATTTTTCATAGCAATCTTTGCAATAACCCGTGAATTTCAATTGATGGTCTACTATTTTAAATCTTTCGTTTTTTTCTACTTCATTTTCAAGTTCATCAAGAAGGTCAATCTTAACCTCTTGAACCATGCCACATTTTAGGCAGATTAAATGGTGGTGAGTATGTTCTTTGTCATTTAATTTAATCTCATACCTGGTAACATTATCACCGAAATTAATTTGGTTAATAAGTCCAATTTCATAGAAAAGTTGAACAGTTCTATAAACAGTTGCAATTCCAATGCTACTGTCTACCTTTGAAACATCATGGAAAACTTCTTCTGTCGTTAGATGTTTTTCTTTGTTATGGATAAACGAATTGTAAACGAGTACCCTTTGATTGGTGAACTTATATCCGTTCTCTTTTAATTTTTTCTTTACGTATTCAGTGTTTAAATCCATTTTCATTTCCCTTCTCCGTTAGTTCTTCGTAAGCCTCAATAGCTTCTTTTAACTCAGCATCCCCGATACCTTCCAGATACTCTCCGTCCTTGTCCTCTTTGATTCTTAAAATATAGGTAGACTTACCATCCAAAGATTCAAGTACCGCATAAGCCTTGTCGTCAATTTCAAATTTACCAACTATTTCGAACTCAACTTCATTTCCATTTTCATCAAAAAATTTTTCAGTCATTATCGTTATTCATCCTATCTATATAAGTCTGCAAAATAATAGATGCAGCTAATTGATCGATATACTTCTTTCTATTTTCTCGTCTGACATTTGACTGAATCAGAGTTCTTTCCGCCTCAATAGAAGTAAACCTCTCATCTTGAAATATCACTTCAACTCCGAATTTTGGAGTGAGTTTCCTTGCAAATTTCCTTATTCTTTTGCTCATAACCGTATCGCTACCATCCATATTTATAGGCACACCAACTACAACCGTTCCAATATTATAGTCATTTAAAATACCTTCGATCTCTTCATAGGCTTTGTCGTTGGATGTTCTCCTTATGGTTACGAGGTTACTTGCGATAGTACATGTTGTATCGCTAATAGAAACACCGATGTACTTGTCCCCTACATCAAGTCCCAAAAATCTATTCATAATTATAAAATATAGATGTGAAAATCACATCTATTTCAAATAGCTATTTAGAAGTTCTTCAAGAAGTTCATCTCTTTCAACCTCTTGAATAGTAGCCCTAGCATTATTGTGGCCTGTAATATATGTTGGATCTCCAGAAAGAATATATCCAATGATTTGATCAGTAGGATTATATCCCTTATCTTTAAGAGCATTATATACAGTTTTTAAAATGCTTTTAATTCTTTCAGTTTCTAAATCTTGCTTTTGAAAGACTTGAGTTTCGTGATTCTTATTCATAATCTTCCTCCATAACCCATTATACCACATTTTGAGATAATTTACACAATATTGATAAT
>CAMYEJ010000084.1 GCA_947254665.1 uncultured Peptoniphilus sp. | reverse complement strand
ATTTTTTTTTGCAGTAATATTTGCATTTATTTTCACTAAGTTGCAAATAATGTAATTGTTAATTAAAAGCGATTATTAATCTTTAAAATACAATTTAAAAAAATTACTTCTGATAGGATTACTTTCTTAGGTAAGTCATTCTACTATCACCAAAACACTAATTAATGTTTACATGCACCTAAATTTTTCGCATACAAAAAGAGACCTGTTACAGTCTCTTTTTACATTGTATTCTTTTTCTTTCTCACATCTTTATTTTAGAATCCTGTTGCTGATTTAAAGAAGAAGTATCCTAGTGGTGTGTAGTAGATTCCCTTGATGTTTGGTTTTACCATATAAGAAGTGTTATAGAAGTAGATTGGTGCTACTACTGAGTCTTTTCCTATTAGGATGTCTTCTGCTTTATGCATGTTTTCCATTCTTACCTTTTGATCTGAGGTTGTTTTTGCAGCTTTTACTAGTTCGTCGAATTTTGGATTTTTATATTGTGCGTTGTTGTTTCCGCCGCCGGTCATCCACATATCTATAAATGACATTGGGTCGTTGTAGTCTGCTACCCATCCATCTCTTGCTATGTTGAAGTTACCTTGTTTTCTTTCTGTTAAGAATACGTTCCAGTCTTGGTTTTGAAGTGTTACTTGTACACCAAGTTTTTCTTGCCACATATTTTGTAATGCTTCTGCTATTGCTTTGTGGTTTTCATTTGTGTTGTATAGGTATTCGATTTGTGGGAAGCCTTCTCCATTTGGATATCCTGCTTCTTCCATTAATTTCTTAGCCTCTTCTACATTCTTATCGTAGTCTTCTACCTTTACTGAGTAGTAATCTCCACCTGTGGTTCTGAAGTCTTTTCCTTCTGCTCCATCTGCATCATATACACCTGCTGGTACATATCCTGATGCTGGTTGTTGTCCTTGTCCTGTTACTTGTTTTACGATGAAGTCTCTATCTATTACTAGTGAGAATGCTTTTCTTACTCTTGCATCGTCAAATGGTGGTTTTTCTGTGTTGAAGCATACGAAGTATGTTCCTACTTGTGGTAGTACATTTAATTCTTTTGTTTCTAGAAGTTTTGCTACTTCTTCTTGTGGTACTGAGTTTATATAGTCCAAATCTCCTGATCTATATGATGCATAGATTGCATTTTGATCATCTTGTAAGTGGAAGTTTAATTTTTCTGCTAATACTGATGCTTGATCATAGTATTCTGGGTTCTTTACTAATATTAGTTGAGAGTTGTGATCCCATTTTTCTAGTTTGTAAGGTCCATTACTTACTAGTGTATCTGGGCTAGTTGTCCATGTTTTATTAGATACCACGTCTTCTCTAACTGGCATTACTGCTGGGAATGCACAGATTTCTTCGAAGTATGGGCACTTTACTTTTAAATTAACTACAAATGTCTTGTCATCTGGTGCTGATATGTCTAGTTTCTTGTCTTCGCTGTCATATCCTTTTACCATGTCTAACATGTATTCATAGTCTGCTCCTGTTTCTGGGTTAACTAATCTGTTCCATGTATATACAAAGTCGCCTGCAGTCATTGGTTTTCCATCTGACCATTTTGCATCTCTTAGGTGGAATGTCCATGTTAACCCATCGTCACTTACATCCCAAGATTCTGCTATACCTGGTTTAAGTACTGCGTTTCCTTTTCCGTCGTCATCCCATCTAATTAATGATTCAAATAGGTGTGATGCTATGATGGCTCCGTCAACTGATGTATTTAGTTGTGGGTCTATGGTTCCTGGTTCTGATGCTATGTTTAGATCTAGAACTCCGTCTACTTTTCCTGGTTCAAATTCTGATACTGCTGTATCGCCATTTCCTTTTTCTGCGTTTTTGTTTGCTGGCTTACTGCCTCCACCACATGCTGTTAAAAGCATGGTAAATGCTAATGCTAAGGTTAATAGTTTTGATTTTTTTAACATTTTTTTCCTCCTAAACGTTGTGGCAACTTACAAAGTGACCATCTTCTAATTCTCTTATTTGTGGTTCTACTTGACTGCATTTTTCCGTCGCGTACTGGCATCTTTCATGGAACCTACATCCAGTCGGCGGATTTATAGGAGATGGTATCTCTCCTTGTAGTTTTATTCTGGATTTCTGTCTAGTTACTTCTGGGTCTGGTACTGGAATTGCTGATAGCAAAGATTTTGTATATGGATGTAGCGGATTTTCATAGAGTCTTTGTGCATCTACTAGCTCGACTAATTTTCCAAGATACATTACTCCTATTCTATCGGAGATATGTTTTACTACTGAAAGGTCGTGAGCTATAAATAGATATGTTAGACCCAGTTCATTTTGCATATCCTCAAGCATGTTTACTATTTGGGCTTGGATGGATACGTCAAGTGCTGAAATCGGCTCATCACATACTATAAACTCTGGCTCTACTGCTAATGCTCTTGCTATCCCTATTCTCTGTTGTTGTCCTCCAGAAAACTCATGTGGATATCTATTTGAATGTTCCTCATTAAGTCCTACTTTTTTAATCAGTTCTTTTATTCTTTCATTTCTATTTTTTTGGCAAAGTCCATGTATATCCAGTGCTTCTCCTATGATTTCCCTTACAGTCATCCTTGGATCTAGAGATGCGGATGGATCTTGAAAGATAATTTGCATCTTTCTTCTATATGGATACATGTCCTTTTTTATATTTTTTTCACTATCGTAGATCACTTCACCGTCATAGGTGATTCTTCCGCTAGTCGGTTCATGAAGTCTTAAGATGGTTCTTCCAAGTGTAGTCTTTCCACATCCAGATTCTCCAACTAATCCCAATGTCTCCCCTTTTTTAATGAATAGGGATACATCGTCTACAGCTTTTACTTTTGCTTTTCCACTAAAGGATGAGTTTACATCGAAATGTTTTACTAAGTGGTCTATTTCTACTAGTTTTTTATCTTCCATGTACTGCCTCCTTTACGTGTAAGAAACATTTTGATTTGTGACCTTCTGATATATTTATCATCGGTGGTTCTTTTCTCAAGCAGATGTTCATACAATGGTCGCATCTATTTGAGAATCCACATCCTTCCGGTGGATTTAACATGTCTACCGGAGTTCCTTCGATGGATTTTAATCTTTCATTATCTTTTGAGTCAATTCTTGGCATTGATCCAAGTAGACCCTTTGTATATGGATGTTGTGGGTTATAGAATATATCTTCTACAGTTCCCTTTTCTACGATTTTACCTGCATACATTACACAGACCGTATCACAAATTTGTGCTACTACCGCCAAGTTGTGAGTGATAAATATTACACTCATCTTGGTCTTTTCTTGAATCTTTTTAATAAGTTCAAGGATTTGTGCTTGAATGGTTACATCCAGCGCCGTTGTCGGTTCATCTGCTATTAGTATGTCTGGTTCACAGATAAGTCCCATACCTATCATGACCCTTTGACGCATACCTCCTGATAGTTCGTGAGGATACTGTTTCATACGCCTTTCTGGGTTTGAAATTCCGACTAGTTCAAGTATTTTAACTGCCTTGTCGTAGGCTTCTTTCTTAGAAATTTTACTGTGAACTAGGACTGCTTCCATAAGTTGGTTTCCAATTGTATACACTGGATTTAGACAGGTCATCGGATTTTGAAAAATCATGGAGCACTTAGCTCCTCTGAAATTTCTCATCTGTTTTTTGTCATAGTCTAGGACATTTTCTCCTTTGTAGAGGATTTTTCCTCCTTTTACCTTACCAGGACTTTGTAGAAGTCCCATAATTGCATAAGATTCAACGGATTTACCTGAGCCTGACTCACCAACTATGCCCATGATTTCATTTTCGTGTAAGGTGTAGCTGATCTTGTCCACCGCTTGTACCTCTCCTACTGGTGTATAGAAAGATACTTGCAGGTCTTCAACCTTTAATATTTCTTTTCTATCTTCTATCTTTAATTCTCTGTTTAATTCTATATTCATTGTTCACCTACTCTACTTTTTAAGTCTTGGGTCTAGTGCATCACGTAAGCCGTCTGAAAATAGGTTAAGTGATAGTATCATAAGACTTAGGATTAATGATGGAATGATTAGTCTATATGCGTAAGAATATATACCTCCCAGAGCATCGGCTGCCATAGCACCAAGAGACGTCATCGGAGCTGAAACTCCTATTCCTAAGAAGGATAGGAATGATTCCAGAAATATCGCTGATGGAATCTGCATGGCTGTCATTACGATTATCTGTCCTATGCAGTTTGGGAATAAGTGTCTCCAGATTATTCTCTTTCTAGATCCACCTAGAGCTTCCACCGCTGTGATAAACTCTTGTTTCTTAAGCATAAGAACCTGACCTCTTATCATCCTCGCCATTCCGACCCAGTATAGAAGTCCGAAGGCTATAAATATTGATATAAGCGCAGGACCAAGGACTGCAATCTTCTTGGCGAACTCTGAGTTTGAACTGTTTACAAAGTCTTTTAAAGGAGTTGATATTCCGATTGAAAGTAGAATTACTACAAGTACATCAGGAATTGAGTAAATAAGATCTAGAAATCTCATCATAAGAGCATCTACTTTTCCACCGAAGTATCCAGAAACAGCTCCATATATTGAACCTATGAAAAGTACGATAAGTGAAGCGAAAACTCCAACTATAAGGGAAACCCTGGTACCATACATAGTTCTTACCATGATATCTCTTCCTAGCTTATCTGTTCCAAAAGGATATCTAGCACATGGAAATAAATTTTCGTCTCCTCTAAATTGAGTTGTGTAATCCCCTTCAACAAATAGTGGTCCGAGGAAAGCAAATATGACAACCACCACGATAAACATAAGAGCCACCATGGCGATCTTGTTTGCTTTTAGCCTTCTCATCGCATCCTTAAAATAGGAGGTAGAAGGAGCTTTAGTCATGAAATTTTCTTTTTGTTCAACTGATGCAAGATCAAAGTCGTTTTCAGTGAAGTTATATTCATCAAGATTTATTTTTTTGTTAAGATTGAAAAAATTTTCCATTCTAAGCCCCTTTCGTTAAGTCAATTCGTGGATCTATAAACCTATATAGAATGTCAACTACCAAGTTCATAAAAACAACCAAAGTTGCAAATAATAATGTGGTAGCCATAATAATCGGATAATCTCTATTTAAAACTGAGTTTACAAAATATCTGCCCATACCTTGTACTGAGAATACAGATTCAACAACCATTGATCCTGTAATAATACCAGCAGTAAGTGGTCCTAAGTAGGTAAGTACAGGTATAAAAGCATTCTTAAGAGCGTGTTTAAAAAGAATCTTAGACTCTGATACACCCTTTGAACGAGCCGTTCTAATGTAGTCTTGACCAATAGCATCAAGCATGGAAGACCTAGACAGCCTAGCGATATAACACATAGAGTAAAAACCTAGAGCGAACACCGGCATAAAGTAGGATTTGATTCCTACAAGTCCCATAGTTGGAAGAAGCTTCAGCTTAACTCCAAATAGTAGAAGTAGAAGCGTCGCAACTACAAATCCAGGAGCAGAAATACCAATGGTAGTCACCACCCGCAGGATTGAATCAACAGGTTTACCTCTGTTATATGCTGCAAGACAACCTAGAGGAACCCCAACTAATGTCGCCCATGTAAGTGCAAGAAGTCCAAGCTTGGCACTGGTTGGAAACATCTCTTTTATAATTTCAACAACAGGCCTATTCTTTTGCATTTTTAAAGAAACTCCAAAATCTCCTTTGAGAGCATTTAATATAAAATTCTTGAGCTGAACCGTCTTAGGTTGATCTAGCCCGTACTTTTTATTTAGAGCTGCAAGAACTTCTGGTGATTGGGATTTTTCACTGGCAAAAGGGCTTCCTGGAGCTAAGTCCATAAGAACAAAAGTGATAATACTTACGAGAAGAATAACCCCAATTGCCTGTAATATTCTTTTAAAAATGTACTTTGTCATGTTAACCTCCTAATATAGTTATGTATTATATACTTTAGTTTGGTAAATTGCAAGCGTTAAAAAGTAAACAATCAAATGGCTATTTTACGCGAAAAATATCTATATTAAGCGATTGAC
>CAMYEJ010000083.1 GCA_947254665.1 uncultured Peptoniphilus sp. | reverse complement strand
ATTTTTTAAAAGTATAATCTTTTTATTTTTCTCTGTGGTAAAATAAAGGAAAGGATGTGATTTTTTGAAACTAGAAGTATGTGGAGGTTGCAATGCGAAGATCGGCGCGGAGAACCTTGACGAAATTTTAAAATCTTTAGATATATATAAGAGACCGGAAATTATAGTTGGTTTCGAAGGCAAGGACGATGGTGCTGTCATAAAACTTACAGATGATATTGCCATCATAAATACTTTGGACTTCTTCCCTGCAATGGTGGAGGAACCTGCAACTTTTGGCGAAATCGCAGCTGCCAATGCTCTTTCTGACATCTATGCTATGGGTGGTGAAGTTATCTCTGCTCTTAACATCGTATGTTTTCCTGAAGAGGAAGATTCTTCTATTCTTCAAGAAATTCTACAAGGTGGAGCTAGAAAGGTTAAAGAAGCTAAAGGTTCTCTAATCGGTGGTCACAGTATCCACGACAAGAGAATCAAGTACGGTATGAGTGTTACTGGGGTTGTTCATCCTGACAAGATCTGGAAGAACACCGGCTCAAAGGTTGGTGACGAAATCTTCATCACTAAGAAGCTTGGAGTTTCTCTAATCTGTGGCGGATATCTTCAAGGGGAAGTGGACAAATCTTGCTACGAAGAAGCTAAAGAGTCCATGGTTACTTTAAATAAATATGCGGCTGATATTTTAAGAAAATTTAATCCTACTTCTGTTACTGATGTGACTGGATTTGGATTTTTGGGCCATTTAAAGGAAATGGTTGAAGGCAAGGGTGCTCTTATCTATAAGGACCAAGTTCCTATGATTGACGGTGCGCTTAAGGCTGCTGGAGACTTCCTATTTACTGCGGGAGGCCAAAGAAATAGGAATTCTTTGAAAAACGATGTTAAATTCGACTTCGATGATTTCAGATATGAAGAAGTTCTTTTTGACCCTCAAACTTCTGGAGGACTTATGTTTACCCTTGATCCTAGTGATTCACAAGAAGTTATGCGTGAATTTAGAGATAAGGGAGTCTTCCTAAAGAGAGTGGGAGTTATTACTGATAAAAATATTATAGAGGTGAAATAATGAAAACAATTGATGCTATGGGACTTGCATGTCCGAGACCAGTTATTCTTTCTAAGAAATTAATTTCTGAAGAAAGTCCAGAAGAATTTGAAGTTAAGGTTGACAATTTTATTGCTACTGAAAACCTTGCAAAGATGGCTCACGAAATGGGTTACAAAACTGAAATGACAGAACATTCAAAGGAAAGCTACACAGTTGTATTTAAAAAAGATCCATCTATCGAAATTAAACACGAAGATGGTCCTCATTACAGCGATGAATACATGGTAGTTATTTCTTCTGAAATGATGGGCGGCGGAGACGAAGATTTCGCTAAGAAACTTCTAGAAGGTTTTATCTACGCTCTTTCTGAACAAGAAGTGGCTCCTAAGGCAGTTGTATTCTACAACGGCGGAGTTCATATTCCTACTTTGTGGGAAAATTCTATAAAGGATCTTAAATTCATCGAATCTCGTGGCACAGAAATATTTTCCTGCGGACTTTGCCTTGAACACTACGGACTAAAAGAAAAGGTTCAAGTTGGATCTATTACAAATATGTACAAGATCGTTGAACTTATGGGTAAGTACAAGGTGGTGAAACCTTAATTTGGAATTTGTACTTTATACTTTTGATAGCACCAGCTTTGCAGAAGCGTGCAAGATTGAAGTTCAATCAGGTGACGTTGACGCAAGACTTGTGCCGGTTTTCGGTGCAATAAAAGCAGGCTGTGGACTAATGCTCAAGAGTCCATTTGAAAATCTTGAAAAAATAAATGAAATTATAAAAAAGAATGACTTAAAGATCGATGGCATTTACAAAGCTACCTATTCAATAGACAAGGGTTGTGCTTTTAAACCGCCTACAATTGAAGTGATTAAGTAATTATAGGAGGGCTTCGCCTTCCTATTTTATTTTTAAAATATTTAAGATAACTTTAGTTTAATTTTCTATTAAAGTTTTTATTAATGCAGAAATCTGCTAAAATATAATTATTAATACTTAAAAGTCGGAAAGGAGTTAGTATGATTTATTTCGACAACGGAGCCACCACGCTTATAAAACCTGAGTCAGTTTTAAAAGAAATAGTTGACGATTTCAATAAAATGGGCAATCCATCCAGAGGATCATATACCGCAAGCGAATACTCCATGGATAAAGTCTATGGAACTAGACAAAAGGTTGCAAAACTTTTCAATGTAAGCCCCATGGACGTTGCATTTACCTACAATATAACCACGAGTTTAAATCTTGTTTTAAAATCTCTTCTAACTAAAGAAGACCACGTTATAACCACAATTCTTGAACACAACTCAGTTCTTCGCCCTCTGTACCAATTGGAAAATGAGGGGATGGGACTTTCATTTGTGGACGTGGACGAAAATTTCGATTTGAAACTGGAAATGTTAGAAGAACTTCTACAAAAAAATACAAAGGCGGTAGTCATAACTCACGCATCTAATGTAATCGGAAACGTGACAGACTTAGAAAGAGTCTATGAATTTACGAAGGAACATGGATTAATGCTCATCATTGACGGAGCTCAGGGAGCTGGAGCGGTGGATTTAGACCTATCTAAATTTACAAATACCATCTACTGCTTCACTGGTCACAAATGTCTTTACGGTCCAACAGGTACCGGGGGAATCATAAAACTTGGAGATTTTAATTTCCATCCAGTATTTTCTGGGGGATCAGGATTTAGATCCTTCGAAAGAGAAACGCCGAGCGTATTTCCCGACGTGTTTGAATATGGAACCATAAATAGTGGCGGTATCGCAGCCTTGGGAGCAGGCATCGACTATGTAATGAGTAAGGATACCTACAAGATTTTAAGAGAACTAAAAGATTATCTCTACGAATCCATGAAGACGATTAAAGGCATAAAAATCTATGGATCATTTGGAGAAAATCATCTCCCAACATTATCATTTAACATAGGAGATAATCCTTCAGGAGAAGTTTCAAGGGTTTTATTTGAACAGCTTGAACTTTGCACAAGACCAGGAAGCCACTGTGCGCCATTGGTACACAAGAAGGCAGGTACAGTAGATCAAGGTATGGTTAGACTTAGTCTTTCCACATTTAACACAAAAGAAGAAATAGACACAGTAGTAGAATTTTTAAGGAGTATAGTTGAATAATTTAAAAATTAGGAAGAAGAATCTAGGTCCTATCTACATGATAGCATCTTCATTCTTCTTTGCATTAATGGCGGTATTTATAAGGTATACAAAAGACCTTCCAACATTTGAGCAGGTAGTGTTTAGAAACCTTGTAATATCTGTCCTTATGTTTGCATTAATTGTAAAAGAAAAAAGAATGCAAGATATGAAAGTTAAAGACGGCAAGAAGGAAATCTTCTTAAGATCCCTATTTGGGTTTATAGGAATGGTTTGTAACTTCTATGCGGTAAAATATCTAAACATAGCAGACTCATCAGCAATAGGGAAACTTAGCCCGTTTTTTGTCATGATTTTCGCGGCATTGCTTCTCGGAGAAAAACTTGAGAAACACTCTATAATCGCAATCATTTTTTCAATCATAGGTATGTTAATGGTAGTAAAACCAAAATTTGATGGGTCTATGATTCCGTCACTAGTTGCGGTAGCTGGGGCAGTAAGCGCAGGAATGGCAATGGCGATGCTTTCATCGGTAGGCAAGAAGGTAAGAGGAGAAGTAATCATTCTCTATTTCGGAATATTTTCAACCCTCGCCTGCATTCCGTTCTTAATCGGAAACTTTGTAATTCCAAATGGAAAGGAAATAGTAAACCTACTAATGATAGGAGTATCCGCGGGATTTGGACAATTTTTCTTGACCTTGGCATATAAATCAGGCAAGGCATCTGAGATTGCTATCTACAATTTCTCTCAAATAATATTTTCTATATTGATAGGATACTTTTTATTCCAAGAGATGACGGATTTTGTAAGCCTTGCAGGAATGGCGATAATAATCCTAAGCGCCTACTACAATTACAAAAGGAGTATAGTATATGATTGAAGGATTTGCAATAATAATGGCGGTGCTTCTAGCGGGAGATTTTTTTAATAAAATTTTGAAAGTTCCGCTTCCGGCGCCAGTAATAGGGTTAATTCTCTTAGTCCTATTACTACAAAGTAAAATAATAAAAGAAAAGAAAATAGAAAAAGCGGCAGAATTTCTCTTGGCAAACATGGTAATAGCATTTATACCTGGAATGGTAAAGGTGAAAGAAATATATCCGCAGATTAAAACAGAAGTAATAGGAATCGTGGCAACTTGTATTATCTCAACCTTCATTATAAATGTAGTGACAGCGAAAGTTGCAGATGCATTAATAAGGAGGAAGAAATGAAATTCATAAGTACAGAAATATTTGGATTTACCATTACCATCTGCATATTTTTTGTAGTGACAAGATCACTTAAAAATATTAAGTTTCCACTACTTAATCCGCTTCTAATATCTGCAATATTAATCATGGCAATAAACCATATTTTAAAAATTCCATACGAACAGTATAATGCGGGAGGATCAATTCTTACATTCTTCATAGCACCAGCAACAGTGGCACTTGGACTTCCGCTATATAGGAAGAGGGATTTACTAAAAAAATATAAATTTGAAATTTTGATATCTATAATAGTAGGAACTTGCGTCGGACTAGGATCAGTGTATGGACTTTCAAAGCTATTTGGACTAAATAGAGAAACATTCCTTAGCCTACTTCCAAAACAAACAACCACAGCCATCGGATCAGAAGTATCCTTACAGATCGGAGGAATAGTTCCGCTGACCATAGCATCAATAGTAGTAGCAGGAATAACGGGAGTAATGACCAAGGAACTCATCCACAAAGGGCTAAAAATTGAAACAGACGAAGCCATGGGACTAGCATTAGGAACAGGAAGTCATGTCTTTGGAACCAATAAAGCGATGGAACATTCAGAAGTTGCAGGAGCAATGGCATCCCTTGCCACATGTCTATGCGGACTACTGACAGCGATAATTTTATCTATTATATATTAGAGAATAATAGAAAACATAGAAAGAAAAGAGGCAAGTATGAACGAAACCATAAAAACACAACTTAACCACAGAACCATAAGAAAATTTGAAAATAGACCAGTTGAAAAAGAAACTCTGGACACACTTTTAGAAGTAGTAAATAGAACAGCATCAAGCACCGGCATGCAAAACTCTTCTATTATAAGAGTGACAGACAAAGATTTAAGAGAAAAGATTTACGAAATCTCCACACAAAAATATTTGCAAGATGTACCAGAGCTTTGGATCTTCGTTGTAGATACACTTAGAAACGATAGAATAGCAAGAGAAAATGGATTTGAACCAGAGACCTCAGGGGACATGGACAAATTCTTCCAAGGATTTACAGATGCCGCATTGGCGATACAAAACCTAACAGTGGCAATAGAATCAATGGGAATGGGAGCAGTATACTTCGGCTCAATATTAAATAACTTGGGTAAATTAGTAGAAGCTTTAAAACTTCCAAAACTAGTATTTCCAGTTTTAGGAATAGGATTTGGATATCCAGCGGAAAAGCCACAACTAAAACCAAGGATGCCAATGGAGCTTAAATTCTTCGAAAATGAATACAAAATACTTTCTAAATATAAAGAAGCCATAAAAGAATACGACGAAGAAATGACAAACTACTACGACTTAAGAGAAAATGACAAGAGAAGTGATACCTTTAGTGAACAAGTAGTATCAAGGCTAAAACCAGAGATAGAAGTCAAGAGAAATGTAGCAGATATCATAGAAGCACAAGGCTTCAATCTAAGACTAGAAAGAGAAAAGAAATAAATTTAAAAATTTTTTAAAAAAGTTGTTGACAAGAATATATAAAGTTTGTATACTTGTAAAGTCGACCTTGTCTAAGACATTGATCTTCCCTTTAAACTTCAAAAAATTTTAAAAAATTTGAAAAATGTCCTTGACAAGAGTTCGATTTTAATATATACTAAATAAGCTGTCACAAAAACAGCGAAGGAAAATGAAAATTAAAT